>JAZOSI010000035.1:0-4035 GCA_045657065.1 Congzhengia sp.
GATCACACCGCCGTCCATAAAGATTATTCTGTCGGAAATGTTCTTGGCAAAGTTCATCTCATGAGTTACGATAATCATAGTCATACCAAGGTCTGCAACAGATTTTATAACCTTTAAAACTTCGTTTGTGATTTCAGGGTCAAGAGCCGATGTAGGCTCGTCAAAGAGCATGATTTTGGGATTTAACGCAAGCGCTCGGCAAATAGCAACACGCTGCTGCTGACCGCCAGAGAGTTCACAGGGGTAGTTGTTGTACTTGTCCCCTAAACCTGCACGGTCCATAAGCGCTTTTGCATTTGTTTCGATTTCTTTATAGATTTCTTTTTTATTCTTTTTAAAGTCGGGTCTTTCCTTTGCAGCCAGCTTGGGTGCCAGCGTTACATTTTCCAGCGCTGTGTACTGTGGGAAAAGGTTAAATGACTGGAACACAAAACCAAACTTTGACTGGATTGCACGCTGCTCGGCTGAGTTTTTCTTAAGTTCGCGTGACGCATCAAACACAACTTCGCCGTCTAATGTTACGGTACCTTCGTCTGCAGTTTCCAGGAAACTAATCGAACGAAGGAGTGTAGTCTTACCGCTACCTGATGAGCCGATGATAGAGAGCACCTGTCCCTCTTCCATAGAGAAGTCGATACCGCGCAAAACTTCAGTTTTTCCGAATTTTTTGTAAATTCCTTTTACTTCTAAAATTGCCATATCGCCCCTCCTTTAACTCTTATAGTAGTCGAGCTTTTTCTCTAACTTGCCCAAAAGTATAGTGAGAATACCGTTAAATATCAGGAAGTAGAGTCCAGTTGAAAACAGAGGCCAGATAAGACCCTGCTTTGTAAAGCGCTCTGCCGCCATGATGATTTCCACCACGCCGATAACACGGGCCAAAGATGTATCTTTAACAAGCGTTATAATTTCGTTTCCCATAGGGGGCACGATTCTTTTTATAACCTGAAAAAGCACAACCTTAAAAAGCGTCTGTGTTTTGGTCATACCGAGAACCTGACCTGCTTCGTACTGACCCTTGGGTATAGATTCGATACCGCCGCGGTAAATTTCAGAAAAATAAGCCGCGTAGTTTACTACGAATGCGATTAAAGCCGCAGTCATACGGCTCTTAATAGGAAAGTCAAACAAAAGTCCCGGAACATAAAGTACCACAAAAAGCTGAAGCATCAGAGGTGTTCCTCGGATTATCCATACGAATGTTCTGGCAATAAAGCGTATTGGCTTAAAATTTGCAACCTTTGTAAGAGCCACCGCAAAGGGCTTTTTCCAGTTTGAAGAGTCAATATGTAACAAAATCTTAAGGGGTGACCACTTTGACATAGAGCCTGCTGTGATAACAAATCCCAAAGGGATAGAAAGCGCCAGTGTTACGACAAACAGTATTAAATTTTCACCAAACCCCGCAAAAAGCGAGGTTAGAATTTCTTGAGTTCTACCCATAAATTTTTCACCTTACACAAAAACGACAGTGCGGAAAGTTTTTTTCCGCACTGCTGTATTTTGCAATCAAATTTTTATACAAAAATTATTTTACAGACAATACTTCTTCCAATTTGTATTTAGCTGCGATTTCTGCTAATGTGCCGTCTGCTGCTAATTCTTTAATTACAGCGTTAACTTTTTCTGTCATATCGCTGCCTTTTCTGAATGCGATACCGTACTGTTCGGGGCTGAATTCTTCTGTTTCAACTACAACGAGGTCTGCAAAGTCTGTGCCTTCGCCGATTGAACCGATAGATGCAACATAGTCAACGATAGCAACATCAGATGTGCCGGCTGCTACATCCATTAAAGCTTTAGCCATTGAGTCAACTGCTGTGAAGTTAGCTTCAGCAAAGAAAGCATTAGATGTTGCGAGTTCTTCGCCGGCTGAACCTGCTTCTGCAACGATTGTAAGACCATCAACATTGTTTGCAAATTTTTCAGCGTTTTCAGCTTTAGCAACTACAACCTGCTTGTTTGTCATGTAGGGAACAGAGATGCTCATGTTTGCTGCTCTTTCTTCTGTGATTGTCATACCATTCCAGATACAGTCGATATTTTTAGCGTTGAGTTCCATTTCTTTTGCGTCCCAGTTGATTTCAACGAAGTCAGCTTTAAGTCCTAACTTTTCGCAAACTGCTTTACCGAAGTCTGCTTCAAAGCCTGTGAGCTCGCCGTCAACCATGTAATCCATGGGAGCAAAAAGTGTCATACCGATTGTAAGTGTGCCTTTGTCTTCGATGTAAGCAGCGTCGGTTGCTTCGTCTGCAGTGTTGCCACCGCAAGCAACCAGTGATACTGCCATAATAAGTGTTAAAATAAGTGCTAATAATTTTTTCATGATTTTATCTCCTTTTGATAAGTGTTTATTTGTTACGAGTAATACTTTACCACAGTAAAGTGATAAAGTCAAGAGTTTTTTTAAAAAATTTTTCAGTTTTAATTCAAGACTGTGGGAAAATGGATGCAGAATAAACGAGCAGAGCCGAAGGGTGAGCCCCGAAGGCGTACGTTCGTACGCCGAGTGGCTCTGCTCGTTTAAATTCAAAACATAAAATAAAAAGCACTCGGATTTCCGAGTGCTTTCATTTCATTTAATTTTGTTTTGAATGGTTACGCGCCATTTTCACCAGTCTGTTTCAATATTAAAAAAGAATGACAATTTTCTGACAATTATTGCGCCAAAAAAGTATATATGATAAAATATATAATGAGGTTGTGTGTGTAATTACAATACGAAATAATTAACGGAGAGGAATGATAAAATGACAAAGGTTACTTTTTCAGGCGGTATACATCCTGCGGGCAAAAAGAGTGCTACAAAAAATTGCCCCATTGTGTCAATACCTGCCCCGAAGCTTTTGTATTTTCCTTTGAATCAACATATAGGAGCACCTCTGACACCTTGTGTAGCGGTCGGCGACAGAGTGTTGAAGATGCAGAAAATCGCAAATTCTGATGCTTTTATGTCAGCACCCTTACATTCATCTGTATCGGGTACGGTAAAAGACATCGGGCTATATCTTAATCACTCAAACTCAAAAGTAATGACAATAGTCATAGAAAATGACGAACTCTATGAAGAGGCAGAACCTATACAAAAAAAGCCACTTGATGACTTGTCTCCCAATGAAATGCGACAGATCATCAAAGAAGCGGGTATCGTAGGTCTTGGCGGTGCGGCTTTCCCCACTCATGTAAAGCTTTCGCCTCCCGAGGACAAAAAAATCACTCATTTAATTATAAACGCCGCAGAATGTGAGCCCTATCTCACCTGCGACAGAAGAGTGATGCTCGAAAAGACAGACGAGGTTATCGGCGGAATCCAGTGCCTTCTTCGTTTGCTTAATTTATCAAAGTGCTATGTGGGTATAGAAGATAACGCTCCCGAAGCCATTAAAGTTATGACAGAAAAATCAAAGGGCACGGGCATTGTGATTGTACCTTTGAAGAAAAAGTACCCCCAGGGCTCTGAAAAACAGCTCATCAACGCAATCACGAAAAAAGAAGTGCCCATGGGAAAACTCCCTGCGGACATCGGTTGCATTGTTCTTAATGTAGGAACGGCGGCACAGATTTATTATGCACTTTCTTATGGTGCACCTTTAATCAAAAAAATTGTTACCGTATCGGGCGATGCGGTAGTTAATCCTTCTAACTTACTCGTTCCCGTAGGAACGCCCTTTAGCGCATTGATAGATGCCTGTGGCGGATTGAAGTGTGATGCCAAAAAAATCATCATGGGCGGACCTATGATGGGTATTTCGGTAATTTCTCCTGAAGTTCCTGTAGTAAAGGGCACATCGGGACTACTGCTTTTCAGCGAAAAGTACGCAGAAAGCAGTCCTGAACGCGCATGTATCCGTTGTGGAAGATGCGTATCTGTATGTCCTATGAAGCTTATGCCCACAACTCTTGATATGTATAGTAGAAAAGGCGACACAGATACATTGATTCGTGAAAATATTATGAACTGTATGGAATGCGGAAGTTGTACTTATGTTTGTCCTTCAAAGAGATTCCTGGTTCAGTCCATAAGTCTCGGAAAAC
>JAZOSI010000036.1:0-2541 GCA_045657065.1 Congzhengia sp.
ACAATCTTTCCTTCTTTTTCAAGAACGCCTTTTATTATCTTGTTTTCAAGATCAATCATATCCCAACGTATACTTGATATTGCTGTAACACGTGCCATTGTAGACAATGACAACATTGCATACACACGCAGCTGCAAGTTATCCGAGCTTATAAGGCGTTCACGCATAAGCGCCACCTGTTCCGGCGTTAAATACGTTTGCTGCGTTATCGCAGCGCCCTTTTTCGGCCTGTCTATAAATTCACACGGATTTTCCTGTATTTGCCTTTTCTTTCTTAAATACCGGTACATTGCAGAAATCGTTGCTAATATCCCTTTTATTCTTTCTGCGTTGTTCCCTTCCGATTTGCAAAAATATAAGAATTCCATTATGTCTTCGTCCGTCAGCTCCTTTATACTTCTGTTTTGCTGATTATCCAGAATATATATAAACCAACGTTCCAAATCATAAATATAGTGCTGCTGCGTTTTTTCTGATAAATTCCGCATGCTCATGTCTACTTTATATTTCTGTAAGATTGACAATGTTTCCGGATTGATTAATTGTAATTTGCTTTCATCACGTAAAAGTATTCGCTTGCTTCTCATTTGGGTATACTTCCTTTCAATAATGTTTGACTTATATGTTTTCGTATAGCTCTTTAATAAATTCGGCGCTAAATAGTATAGGCCTAAGTGTATTTATTATTTTTATTCGGCGCTTGCTTATCACTGAAACATCAACGCCGAAATATTCCGCTATACGTTCATGTGTCCACTTCTGAAAATATTTCAGTTCTATGATCTTGTAATAAGGATCCGACGAAACACTTTCCAGGGCGGTTTCTATCATGTTGCAGAAACGTACAGTTTCTTTTACATCGGTGTTTTTCCAACGTGGGTATTCATAAAGAATTTTTTCGGTCTTCTTAAAGCTTCCGAGCTGCAATTCTTTCTTTTGCTTCTCTTTGGCCTGTTCCAAAACTTCACGGGCGGTTGCTTTCGCCGTCTTGTTTATTATTTCTTCTATATCCATACTGTTCGTTTTTCGCTTGTTCATATAGCTTTGATTTCAGATAATTTATTTCTTTGTCCTTTTCTTCGATTGTCAGCGCTCCTATTAAAATTCCACTCATTAACATAGTTATTCCGCCGCATATTGCACCTAACAGAAACAAGCTTTGCTACCTCCCTTCACTTATTCGTATTCGTAATTATCCATAGACTGACGTTGCAGCGCTTCCCGTAACCGGTTGTTTTGGTCCATTTGCCGCCGCAATTGCAATCTAAGATCGGTGTTTTCTGCAAATAACATATCTATCGTCTTTTGCTGCTTTTCTTCGTTGCGTTCATATTCTGCAAGTTTTATATATATCATATCACTGACAGAAGGTTGCAGCCCTAAAGTTTGTAAGCCTTCCGCATTGTTCTTGACTTCAAAATATGTACGGTCGTTTGTTAGTCTTTCCGTGTGGATCCCCCCTTGAAATATTCGTCCCATTCGTCTTGATTATATAAGCCTAATTCTGCACGTATCAATTCAATCTTTTCGTCTGCGTATCTTTTACCGGTGTAATATCCCATTAAATAACAAAATAAAGCCCCACCGGCGCATATAAACACCCAGATCATTTTTTATCACCCTTTTCAACCTGTATTTTAACTATGTCGTTCCAGAATTCAAAATCTTTATAATTGCCGCATTTCTCACACTGACAGAATAGTAAAACCCTTTTACCCATTACAACAGCGCTATCAATTATGTATTTGTGCTTGCATTTGTTTTTTATACGCCATTTGATAACAGCATGTATTGCACCGGCCAAAAATGAAAACAGGATCCATAATAAAATAAATTTCAACATATTGTTTACCGTCCTTTATCTTTCATCAAATGCAGTTTCATTTATAATGTTTAATGCTTTGTCAGCATATCGCCACTTGCAAAAATCTGTGTTACAATCAGATCGTTCATTACATAATGCAAGCTTTGCACAATATCCACAAGCCTTTACTGAATAAGAGCATTTAAGCAATCCTTTTATATCAATTACCGCTGTGTTCAATAGATCCTTTAATGCAACGTTTTCTAAGAGAAATTCAATATTATCTGATAGCAATTTAGCGCCTAAACTTTCAGCGGCTTCATAATCGGCTTTTAGTCTCTTGATTTCTTCGTGTAACTGTTCTTCATTTGTCATTAATGCACCTTCTTTTCATTTTAACGACTTTGTAAAGCTCTTTTCGTCTTCAATTCTGACGTTTATTCGGTTAAAGTCTATGCCGTAATCTTTTTCAAGCATGTTCTTTAAGTCCGTCAAGTATATTGCTTTCCCGAACACTTCCGGCGTATCATATATACACACCATATCATCATAAAGCTTTTGTATGTACTCTTTGGACCTTCCGCGCCTAACCTGTACCATAAGCGCCGCAACAGTTGCATAAACTGCAAATGTAAAAGCGCTGTCTTTAAATATTGCGTATTCCCTTTTTACATATTCGTCCTTTGCCGCTTCTGCAATCTGCTTTCGGCATTGCGAACAATCTTTTACTTTCATTT
>JAZOSI010000037.1:0-2362 GCA_045657065.1 Congzhengia sp.
TCAGGCACAGAGCGTACTCGATATGCGTCTTGCACAGTTGCAGAAATTGAACGGTGAAAAAATCGAAGCCGAATATAACGAGCTCAAAGAAAGCATCGCAGAATTTAAACATCTGTTGTCAGACAGAAGCGCTTTGATGAACCTTATCAAAGAAGAACTTATCGCTATCCGCGACAAGTTCGGCGACGAAAGACTTTCTGAAATCACAGCAAACGCTGATGAAATCGACATAGAAGACTTAATCGAAGAAGAAGATGTCGTAATCACAATGACAAACCGCGGCTATGTAAAGAGACTTCCCGTATCAACATACAAGTCACAGCGCCGTGGCGGAAGAGGTATTACAGGTATTACCACCCGTGAAGAAGACTTCGTTGAAAAAATCTTCACAACAAGCACTCACGACCACATTCTCTTCTTCTCATCAAAAGGTAAAATGTACCGCTTAAAAGCATACGAAATTCCCGAAGCAGGAAGACAAGCTAAGGGTACTGCTATTGTTAACCTCTTACAGCTTGACCCTGGCGAAAAAATCTATGCTACAATCACACTCCGTGAATTTGAGGAAGGCAAAAACCTTATCTTTGCTACCAAAAAAGGTGTTGTTAAAAAGACAGACCTTATGCTTTATAATACAGCAAGAAAAGGCGGTCTTGCAGCGATTGTCCTTGACGAAGACGACGAACTTATCAATGTCCGCTTAACAGACGGCAACGATAAAATTGCACTTTCTACCCACGACGGTATGTGTATAAAATTCGATGAAACTGACGTTCGTCCTATGGGCAGAGTTTCACACGGCGTACGCGGTATTAAGCTTGCAGACGGCGACTATGTAGTAGGTATGGGCGTAGCATCAGAGGGCGAAGATTTGCTGGTTGTTACAGAAAAAGGTTACGGCAAGAAAACATCTCTCGAAGAATACAAAACCCAGACCCGTGGCGGTAAAGGTGTTACAAACTATCGTATTTCTGAAACAACAGGCAGCGTTGCAGGTGTAGTTGTAGTAAATGACACCGACGATGTAATGCTTATCACATCAGAGGGTATCATCATCAGAATGAAAACCGCCGAAATCAGCAGAATAGGAAGACTTACCAAGGGTGTAAGACTTATGAGACTTGCTGACGACGTATCAGTAGTGTCGCTCGCTAAAACCGACGAGGAAGAAGACGAAGACACAGAAGCCATTTCTCCTGAAGAAACAGCACCCGAAGGCGCAGAAGAAATTGTAGAAGAAACAGAAGAATAAAATATAAAAGAGTCCTGAAATCTCAGGGCTCTTTTGTTATGCTTACTAAAGGCGACGGGAATTGGGATGCAGAACGAACGAATGGAACCGAAGGGTTACCCGAAGCTGTACATAGGTACAGCGAGAGGTGACATTCGTTTGAGTTCACAACATAAATTAAAAAGGAACGATCAAATGTCGTTCCTTTCATTATCAAAATATCATTTTGTTGTGAACGCTTATGCGCCCAATTCACTTGCCTCAAGGATTTATATAGACAGTAGTCTGATTTGTATATATTACCTTTCCTGGTGCTGCTCCCGATGGCTTCTTTACATACTTTACTAAGGTGTAATCCACGGGCACCTGGGATGATTCTGATGCTTTTGAATACTTTGCCGCCAAAGTTGCAGCATAAGTAATTGCCTCATCCGAAAACTCACGACCATATTCATAACACAGTATGACGTGAGAACCGTGAATATCCTTTGTGTGGAACCAAAGGTCAGAATTCTTTGCCAGTTTCATTGTAAGCAAATCATTCTGCTTGTTGTTTTTACCCACCAGAACGCGAAAACCGTCAGGACTTACAAATTCCATAGGCGATGATACCGCCTTTTTCTTTTTGCGGTCATTTTTTTGCCTTTTTATATATCCTTGCTCAAAAAGCTCATCAGCAATTTCTGACAAATCCTCTTCGTTGGCAGCTTTTCCGAGTTCTTCCTCTACGGACTCTAAATAATCAAGTTCTGTCCGAGCAATCTCTATCTGTTTTTTCAATTCTTCTTCGGCATTTTTTGCTTTTGTATATTTTTTGAAATACCTTTGAGCATTGACAGCAGGAGAAACACGCTTGTCAAGAGTGATTGTAATTTCGGGCATTTCTTCGTCGTAATAATCTACCACCACTGCCCTGTCGCTGTTTTCTGTAAGGGCATAGAGATTAGCCGTAATAAGCTCCGCATAACGACGGTACTTCTCCATATTTTCAGTGTCTGCCAGCTCTTCTGTCTGCGCAATTAACTTTTTCGCACAACGGTCAATGTTGTTTGAAACTATCTTCGTAATACGGGCACTTTTCCTTGTCAAGCGCTCTTTTAAATCACGTTCACGGTAAAATGTTTCTACTGC
>JAZOSI010000038.1:0-13567 GCA_045657065.1 Congzhengia sp.
GGTGTGTTTGATGGAACAGGCGTAGATAAATCCGACATCTACTTCGTTATCTGGACAACAACCACATGGACATTGCCTGGAAACGTAGCCATCGCATTAAACCCTGACTTTACTTATAGTTTAGTTAAAGCAAACGGCGAATACTATGTATTGGCTCACGAACTCATCGAAAACGTAATGAAAGCAGGCGGAATCTCTGACTATGAAGTTGTGGCACAGTACACAGGTAAAGAGTTAGAACTCATCCGTTGTGCTCATCCTTTCATTGACCGTGATTCTTTAGTTATCGTCGGCGACCACGTTACACTTGACGCCGGTACAGGTTGCGTACACACAGCTCCCGGTCACGGTGCAGAAGACTATGTTGCATGCAGAAACTACAAAGATATTCCGATAATCGTTCCCGTTGACGGAAAAGGTTATCTTAATGAATTGGCAGGAGAATTCGCAGGACTTTTCTACGAAGAATCAAATGCTAAAATCATTGCAAAATTAAAAGAACTCAATGCACTTTATGCTATTGAAGATATCATCCACCAGTATCCTCACTGCTGGAGATGTCATAAACCTATCGTATTCCGTGCTACAGAGCAGTGGTTTGCGTCAGTAGACGACATCAAAGACGCAGCAGTAGAAGCAATCAAAGGTGTAACCTGGATTCCCAAATGGGGCGAAGACAGAATTACAGGTATGGTTGTAGACAGAAGCGACTGGTGTATTTCAAGACAGAGAACATGGGGTGTTCCCATTCCGATATTCTACTGTAAAGACTGCGGTAAAGAACTTATCACAGAAGAATCAATCAAAGCAGTTGCAAAACTCTTTGGTGAAAAAGGTTCAACCGCATGGTACGAAACAGACCCCAAAGATATCTTACCTGCAGGTACAAAATGTGAATGTGGTTGCTCAGACTTCACACAGGAAAAAGACATCATGGATGTTTGGTTCGACTCAGGTTCATCACATGCAGGCGTACTTGATGTGAAGAATGGCTTAAGATTCCCTGCAGACCTCTACTTAGAAGGTAACGACCAGTACAGAGGTTGGTTCCAGTCATCACTCTTAACATCTGTTGCAGCAAGAGGCGAAGCACCTTATAAGGCTGTTATCACACATGGTATGATTGTTGTCGAAACAGCCGAAAAAATGTCAAAATCAAAGGGCAACGGTATCAGCCCCCACGATATTATCAATAAGTACGGTGCAGATTTACTCCGTCTTTGGGTTGTATCAGCTGACTACAAGACAGATATGAGAATTTCTGACGGCATCTTAAAACAGCTTTCAGAATCATACAGAAAAATCAGAAATACCGCAAGATACATCTTGGGTAACATCAATGATTTTGATCCAAAATGCGATATGGTAGATGTAGCCGATATGCCCGAAATCGACAGATGGGCATTAATCCGCCTTTCAAAATTAGTTGAAAGAGTGCTTGATGCTTACAGAAACTACGAATTCCACATTGTTCAGCACGCAATCCATAACTTCTGTATCGTTGATATGAGTAACTTCTATTTAGATGTTATCAAAGACAGACTCTATGCTGAAAAAGCAACAAGCAAAGAAAGACGCGCTGCACAGACAGTTATGTACAAAGTACTTGATGCATTGACAAAATTGTTAGCACCCGTACTTGCATTTACAAGTGAAGAAATCTGGGCAAGCATGCCTCATACCAATGATGACAAGACAGAATATGTAATCTTAAACGGTATGCCCAAACCCACACCCGAATTATACGACGATGTATTTGAATCCAAGTGGGACCGCTTGATGCTTGCAAAATCCGATGTTTCAAAAGCATTGGAAACTGCGAGAGCAGCTAAAATCATTGGTAAATCTTTAGGTGCAAAGGTAGAAATCTTTGCTGAGGTTTCTTACTATGAACTGTTAAAAGAAATGGAAAAAGACCTTATCACATACTTTATCGTATCAGGCGTTGAAGTTAAGCCTTTGGCTGATGCTCCGGCAGAATTAGAAGCAGGGGAAACAGGCATTAAAGTAGCAGTTTCTGTTGCAGACGGCGAAGAATGTGAGCGTTGCTGGATTCACAGCGAAACTGTTGGTAAGGACAGCACACATCCTACACTCTGTGCAAGATGTGCAGGCGTCCTTAAGGAGGACTAATAAAATTGCTTATACCGTTTTTTGTGGGTATATTTATAATTGCGATTTTGGACCAGGCGGCAAAGCTTTTTGCTGCCGGTCTTTTACCTACAGTTAAAACAATTCCTATTATCTCCAATATTTTCCACCTGACCTATGTTGAAAATACAGGTGCAGGATTTGGAGTATTTTCGGGATACACATGGATTCTGACACTTTTGACACTTATTGTAATTATTGCGGCTGTCAGCTATATAGTAGTAAAAAGACCCGAAAATCGTATGTTTTTAATAGGCTTTACCTTTATGTTGGGTGGAGCCGTGGGAAATGTTGTTGACAGAATCAGACTTGGCTACGTTATAGACTTTTTTGATTTCAGACTGATAAATTTTCCCGTATTTAATATTGCAGACTGCTTTATAACAGTAGGCGCAATAATCTTTGCAGTTTATGTAATTTTTTACAGTGATAAAAAGGAGAACTGATATGTTGAAATTTACAGTACAGGAAGAGAATAAGGATACACGCCTTGATGTCTTTTTGTCTGTTGTTTCTGACATAACACGCTCCAATGCGCAAAAACTCATAGAAGACGAATGTGTCTTTGTAAACGGCAAAACTGAAACAAAAAAATACAAAATGAAGTGTAATGACGAGGTTCAGGTAGATTTGCCTGAACCTCGTGTTGCTGACGCTATACCGCAGGATATACCGATAGATGTTGTCTATGAAGACAATGATATTATAGTAGTAAACAAACCCCAGGGAATGGTAGTTCACCCTGCAGCAGGAAACCCTGATGGTACATTGGTAAATGCACTGCTTTTTCATACAAAAGGCAATCTTTCTGCTATAAACGGTGTAATCCGCCCCGGAATTGTCCACAGAATAGACAAAGACACAAGCGGTATTTTAGTAGTTGCAAAGAATGACAAAGCACATCTTCATCTTTCAGAACAAATCAAAGACCATTCAATGACGAGAGAGTACTACTGCCTTGTTGTGGGCGGAGTTAAAGAAGATGAATTTACCGTTGACAAGCCTATTGGTCGCGATCCTAAAGACCGTAAAAAAATGTTGGCAGGAGCTCGCGACGGAAGAGAAGCCGTTACACACTTTTTTGTAGAAAAAAGATATCAGGGATATACCCTTATGAAATGTGTTTTGGAAACCGGCAGAACTCATCAGATAAGAGCGCACTTAAAGAGTGTGGGTAAGGCGATAGTAGGGGATCCTGTTTACGGGCTGAAAAAAGACAAACTCGCAGAACAAAATAAAATATCAGGTCAGCTTCTTCATGCAAAAAAACTCGGATTTATTCATCCATCTACAAATGAGTATGTAGAGTTTAACAGTGAATTGCCTGAATATTTTATGTGCACTTTACACAAATTAGACGAGTTAAAATAGCAATATGTACCAAAAATGCACAACTGAAAGCTAATTTTATTGACTAATTACAATTTTTGGAATATAATATTATTGTATGCATAGACTTATATGTAATACACAAAGGATTGATAGGTAATTTGAAAGATAAGATAAATTACACAAACCTTACCGATGAAGAAATAGTCGAACTTGCCCGTTCAGGGGACAAGGCGGCTACGGAGTTTATCGTCGGAAAGTACAAAGATCTTGCGGAGATTCGTTCCGCACCATATTTTATGGCAGGCGGAGAGCACGAGGACCTTATACAAGAGGGATTGTTGGGACTTTATAAAGCGGTAAAGACATACGACAAAGAAAGGCGTGCAAATTTTAAAACATTTGCAGAAATATGTGTTGTGCGTCAGATGATCAGTGCCGTAAAGAGTTCCACAAGAAAGAAAAACATTCCCCTTAATCATTATGTTTCTATACATACTTCAAATGACGAAACTGACGCCATAGCGATAAAGCTTGTGGATTCTAAAAATCAGAATCCTGAAAACATTGTTATCGAAAAAGAATCGGCAAAAGGCATGGAAACGAAAATCAACAGCGTACTAAGTGATTTTGAATCGCAGGTTTTAGGCTATTACCTTTTGGGAATATCATACCGCGAGATAGCACAGATGATAGGCAAATCGCCAAAAGCCGTAGACAATGCGTTGTTCAGAATAAAGAAAAAGATAGAAAAATACATTTAATCGTGTTAATGTGGTTGTAAGCCTTCGGGTTTTCAATAGATTTATTTATTTTCAAAGTGAGGGATTTTTAATGTACGAAGACAAAACACTCGTATGCAAAGACTGTGGTGCTGAATTCGTGTTCACAGCAGGCGAACAGGAATTCTATGCAGAAAAAGGTTTCGAAAACGAACCCAGCCGCTGCAAAGAATGCAGAATCGCTAGAAAGAACAGCATCAGACAGAACAGAGAAATGCACACTGCAATCTGTGCAGCTTGCGGTAAGGAAGCTCAGGTTCCTTTTGAACCCAAAGAAGACCGCCCTGTATACTGCAGCGAATGCTTTGCTAAACAGAAGGAAGCAGAAGCTGAGTAAGTTTAGCGCGGACCGCAATGTTTTAGTACATTTTTACATAAGTTTTACCTGCAAAAATGTTTTGCAAATTGGAAAAAAGTTGTTAAAAGTACTTGCATTTTAGTATTGTATTTGTTATAATGTTAATAGTGGATATTGTGGTTAGAAAGAGTGGGCGTGGTTCCCACTCTTTCGCATTATATTTTAAAAATTTAATAAGGGGAATTTTATGGCTTACAACAAAACAGAAAAAGAAGTAAAAGAACTTATTACCCCCATAATTGATGAGCGTAATATCACTCTCTGGGACATCGAGTTCAAAAAAGAAGGTCCGTCTTATGTGTTAAGAATTTACCTTGACAAAGATGGCGGAATCGGAATCAATGACTGCGAAGAAGTCAGTCGTGCACTCTCTGCAGTGCTTGATGAGCGTGACCCTATACCTCAGGCTTATATGCTTGAAGTATCTTCAGCAGGACTTGACCGTATAATAAAATACGATTTTCACTTTGAAAAGTGTATGGGTAAAAACGTTGATGTTAAACTTTTCGCCACACTTGACGGAGTGAAAGAATTTACCGCGAAGCTCACGGGCTTTGACGGCGAAAATGTAACAATGGAAAAAGACGGAAGTATCATCGCACTTCCTTTCAATAAAATATCATCATTAAGACTTGCAGTAGAGTTTTAATTTAGGAGGAATTATCAAAATGAATCAGGAATTTATAACCGCATTGGCTGAAATCGCGGAAGATAAAAACATAAGCAAAGAATCTTTATTGGAAACAATCGAATTTGCTTTAATCACAGCCTACAAGAAAAACTACGACCATTCACAGAATGTTATGGTAAACATTGATAAAGAAACAGGCGAAATCAAAGTTTATCAGCAGAAAACTGTTGTTGAAGAAGTAGAAAATCCCACTGAAGAGGTTTCGATTGACGAAGCAAAAGAAATAAATGGTTCATACTCATTGGGAGATGTTGTAAACTACGAAGTTACACCTAAATCATTCGGCAGAATTGCAGCCCAGACTGCAAAACAGGTTGTAGTACAGAGAATCAAAGAAGCAGAACGCGACAAGGTGTTCACAATGTACCGTGACCGTGAAAATTCTATGGTAACAGGACTTATCACAAAGAACGAAGGAAAGGTAGTATTCGTTCAGGTTGGAAATGATACAGAAGCAGTTTTACCTGCCAATGAGCAGATTGCAGGGGAACAGTACCGTCCCGGCACAAGAATGAAATTCTATGTTGCAGAGGTAAAACTCGTTGCAAACAATCCTCAGATTATTCTTTCAAGAACACATCCTGCATTGGTTAAAAAATTATTCGAACAGGAAGTTCCTGAAATTGCAGACGGCGTAATCGAAATCAAATCAATCTCAAGAGAAGCAGGCTCGAGATCCAAGATTTCTGTTTTCTCACAGGATGAAAACGTTGATGCAGTAGGTGCGTGCGTAGGCCAGAGAGGTTCTCGTGTTCAGGTTGTATGCGATGAACTCGGCGGCGAAAAAATTGACATCATCAAGTACAGCGAAGACCCTGCAGAATTTATTTCAGCGGCACTTAGTCCTTCAGATGTTGTAAGCTGCACAGTAAATGAAGAAGAACACGCAGCAAGTGTCATCGTTCCTGACGGTCAGCTTTCACTTGCTATCGGTAAAGAAGGCCAGAATGCACGTTTGGCCGCAAAGCTTACAGGCTGGAAAATAGATATAAAAGCGGAGGCGTGATTCTGTGGGACACACACCTGAAAGACAATGCATTTTCTGCCGTGAGAAATTCACTAAAAATATGCTGATACGAATAGTGAAAAAAGAGTCAAGCATATCAATAGATGAAACCCACAAAAAAGAGGGCAGAGGAGCATATATCTGCCGTGAATGTATAAAATCAGATGACCTCATAAAACGCCGTGTTTTAGACAGAGCGTTTCGCATGAAAGTTTCTGATGAAGTTTACGGCTTACTTAAAGGAGAAAATAATGGATAAGATTTTAAATCTTATAAGCATTGCTACCAAGGCAGGCAAGGTAAAAACAGGTGAATTTTTAACCACCAAAACCTTGCAGGAGGGTTACGGAGATTTGGTAATTATAGCAACCGATACTTCAGAAAAGTCTACAAGGAGACTAACGGGTATTGCTGAAAATTACGAATGCAAATCCGTAATCTACGGAACAAAAGCTGACCTTGGCAGATACACTGGAAAAACAGAAAAGAGCGTTATCTGTATAACCGATAAAGGTTTTGCAGATGCAATCTTAAAAAAACTTGACAATAAATAAAAAAACAATAATGCGGCAAACTAAAACCGCTTGAACTGGTAATATTTCGGAGGTGGCGTAAATGACAAAAGTAAGAGTGCATGAGCTTGCAAAAGAGCTCGATTCAAACTCTAAAGAAATTATAGGACTTATGTCAGGATTTGGTTTCCCTACAAGAAACCATATGAGTTCATTGGAACAGGAAGAATTGGATGTCCTGTTTGAAAGACTGACACAGGCATACGATGGTAAAGTAGAAATTCCCGTTTTCGGTAAAGTTAAGGAAGTAGTGGCAGAAGAGCCTAAGGAATCAAAGAAGAAAAAATCAAAAGAAACAACAGAAGCACCCGAGGGGGAAATGTCAAAGGTAGACGAACCTATCGGAAGAAAAGTTCGCCATGTTGACACACGTCAGACTGTTGTTGACTTAAATAAAATCGACGATGAAGTTATCGAAGAACTTATCCCTGAAAACGTTTCTGATGACGGCGTTAAAAAGCAGAAATTAAAGAAGGGCAAAGACAAGTTCCGCGACAATAACCAGATTAAAAACAAGGCAAATAAAGCGAAAGAAGAAAAAGTTAAAAAAGGCCCGATTACAGTTAAAATTCCTGATGAAATCGGCGTAGGCGATCTTGCCGAAAGACTCGAAGTTCCTGCAACAGAAGTAATCAAAAAGCTTATGTTATTGGGCGTTATGGCGTCTATTTCACAGAGTGTTGACTACGAGACCGCATCTTTAATCGCTGAAGACTTCGGTGCAATAGTAGAAAAGGAAATCATCTTAACTCGTGAAGATATCCTCTTCAACGATTTTGAAGACACAGAAGAAATGCTCGAAACACGTTCACCTGTCGTTGTTGTAATGGGTCACGTTGACCACGGTAAAACATCACTTCTTGACGCCATCAGAAGCACAAATGTTACCGATACCGAAGCAGGTGGTATCACACAGCACATCGGTGCGTACCGTGTTCGTGTAAACGACAGAAAAAACACATTTTTAGATACACCCGGTCACGAAGCGTGTACAGCAATGCGTGCCCGTGGTGCACAGGTTACAGATATTGCGATACTTGTTGTTGCAGCGGACGACGGCATTATGCCTCAGACAATCGAAGCTATCAACCACGCAAAGGCAGCACAGGTTGGTATTATCGTAGCTATCAATAAAATCGACAAAGAAGGCGCAAACCCCGACAGAATCAAGCAGGAATTAACAGAGCACGGCCTCGTTCCTGAAGATTGGGGCGGCGACACAATCTGCGTAGAAATCTCAGCTAAACAGAGAACAAATATCGAAGAATTGCTCGAAATGGTACTTTTGGTTGCTGATATGAAAGAATTAAAAGCAAACCCCAACAGACGCGCAAAAGGTACAGTTATCGAAGCAAAACTCGACAAAGGCCGCGGTCCTGTTGCCTCAATCCTTGTTCAGAACGGTACATTGAAAGCCGGCGACACAGTGGTTGTTGGTACATCATTCGGTCACATCAGAGCAATGTTTGATGATAAGGGCAAAGCCGTTAAAAAAGCAGGTCCTTCAGTTCCTGTTGAAATTTTAGGTCTTGACTCTGTTCCTGAAGGCGGCGAAACCTTCTATGCCGTTGAAGACGAAAGAATGGCAAAACAGGTAATCGAAGCAAGAAAGCAGAAGATTAAGGAAGAACGCTTGGTATCAAGCAATGTAGTAACACTTGACGACTTCTTTAATAAAGTTCAGGAAGGCCAGATCAAAGACCTTAACATTATTATCAAAGCTGACGTTCAGGGTTCAGTAGAAGCCGTAAGACAGTCATTGGAAAAACTTTCAAACGACGAAGTAAGAATAAACGTAATCCATGCAGGCGTTGGTGCAGTTCGTGAATCTGATGTTATGCTTGCATACACTTCAAACGCTATTATCGTAGGCTTTAATGTTCGTCCTGATGCAGGTGCTACTGCTTCTGCTGAAGATAAGGGCGTAGACATCAGACTCTACCGTGTAATCTACACAGCTATTGAAGAATTAGAAGCAGCTATGAAGGGTATGCTTGACCCCACATACAAAGAAGAAGTTACAGGTCATGCAGAAATCCGTCAAACCTTCAAGGTATCAGGTGTTGGTACTATTGCTGGTTGTTATGTTACAGATGGTACAATCACAAGAAATACACAGGTTCGTATTGTTCGTGACGGTATCGTTGTACACGAAGGCGAACTTGCATCCTTGAAGCGTTTCAAAGATGATGTTAAGGAAGTAAATTCAGGTTACGAATGTGGTCTTTCAATCGAAAGATTCAACGACATCAAAGAAGGCGATGTAGTTGAAGGATTCAAGATGGTAGAGGTTGCAAGATAAAAAAGGAGAAAAATATGGGAGCAAACCGTATTAACAGAATAAACGAAGAAGTGTTTCGTGCACTTACTGAAATTATAAGGGACTTAAAAGACCCCAGAATCCCCATGATGACAAGCGTTGTGTCGGTGAATGTAACTCCCGACCTTCGCTATGCTACGGTATATGTAAGTGTTTTCGGAAGTGAAGAAGTGAAAAAAGACGCAATCGCAGCACTCAAAAAATCAGCAGGATTTGTTCGTCGTGAATTAGGCCACAAGCTTAATTTAAGATACACTCCCGAAATAATTTACAAAGCCGACGATTCCATTGAACACGGCGCAAGGATAAACGAACTCTTGAAAAGGGGAGAATAACATTGCTTAAAAAAATCGCAAAAAGATTGAAAAAAGCAGAAAATATCGCAATTTTTACGCATTTAAACCCCGACGGAGATGCGCTTGGTTCGTCTTTTGCATTAAAGTATGCATTGGAATCTGTGGGAAAAAGTGCAACCATTTATCTGGAAAAAGAAATGCCCGAGAAGTATAACTTTTTGGGCACAGATGTAAAAATCGCAGACGAAAGTACAAAGCTTTCAGAAGATGTAGCTATTGTGCTTGACTGCGGTGATTACAGCCGACTTGGAAAGTGTGCGGACGCTTGTCGAAGTATAGATACACTTTTCTGCATTGACCACCACAAAACAGGTGATACATTCGGCGAACTTTATTACAATGAGCCGGATGCTGCAGCTACTGCACAGATTATTTATGAGCTTGTAAATTTAATCAATAAAAATGCGCCTGTTAAAGCATACGAGGCCATATACACCGGAATGTCAACAGACACGGGACATTTTAAATTTTCAAATGTTTCGCCAAAGACATTCGAGATAGCAGCCAAGGTGCTTGAACGCGGCATAGACCACAGAAAAATTACATCTATAATCTATGATACCGTAAAGCGTGAAAAGATGATTTTCTTAGGTGCTGCAACAGAAAAGGTAAAAATGTATATGGATGGCAGAGTAGCAGTCCTCGATTGCCCGGAAGAGTTTCTTTCGCAGTATGGTCTTACATACGACGATGTTGATGAACTTCCTAATATTCCTCTTAATTTAGAAGGAGTAGAGGCGTCAATTTTAGTTAAAGACCGTGACGAAGATTCAAAAAGAGTGAGCCTTCGCACAAAGGACGCCATTGATGTGTCAGAAGTAGCCCAGAAGTTTTCAGGCGGCGGACACAAGTCTGCGGCTGCCTGCATACTTTCAGGCAATATAGAAGAAAACCTTGAAAGTCTTATAAATACCATAATTGAAAAATTAGGAGAAAAAGATGTTTGAAAAAGGTCTTAAAACTGTAGATTTATATACAGACGGAGCTTGTAGCGGAAACCCCGGGCCAGGTGGCTACGGACTTGTTTTAAAGTACAACGGTCACGAAAAAGAAAGCTCTTGCGGTTACCGTTTAACCACAAACAACCGTATGGAAATTTTAGCTGTTATCCGTGGCCTTTCCATGCTTAAAGAAACCTGCAATGTAAATATCTACAGCGACTCAAAATATGTAATTGATGCAATCATTCAGGGTTGGGTATATAAATGGGAAGCAAACTGCTGGATGAGAAACAAAAAAGAAAAAGCTGTAAATGTTGACCTGTGGGAACAACTTTTAGTTCTTTTAGATGAACATAATGTGGAATTTCATTGGGTAAAAGGCCACGCCGGTCACCCTGAAAATGAAAGATGCGACAAGCTCGCAGTGAATGCCTATTTATCAGAAGACCTGATAGAAGATGAAGGCTACATACCGGAGGAAAACTAATGCTTTTTGATACACATACCCACTTGGATGATGAAAAATTTGATACAGACCGTGATGAACTGATAGAAAGCTTTAAATCAGAAGGACTTACACTTTTAGTAAATATCGGTGCAGATATGAAAACATCGGAAGCAAGCGTTAAACTCGCTGAAAAATATGACTTCATATATGCAACTGTAGGAGTTCATCCTAATGTTACAGGCGATATGACAGAAGAAGACCTTGCGAGATTAAAAGAACTGGCAAGTCACGAAAAAGTCGTTGCAATCGGTGAAATAGGACTTGACTATCACTACGATGAGCCTGACCCTGAAATACAGAAAGAATGGTTCAGAAAACAGCTCATTTTAGCCAAAGAATTAAACCTTCCTTATGTTGTTCACGACAGAGACGCACACGCGGATGTTATGGAAATCATAAAGAGCGTAGGTTATACAAACGGCGTGATGCACTGCTTTTCAGGAAGTGTTGAAATGGCAAAAGAAGTTACCAAAATGGGAATGTATGTGTCTATTGCAGGACAGGTCACATTTAAAAATGCACCCAAAGTTCAGGCGGTGGCATCAACTGTTCCCCTTGACAAACTTTTGATTGAAACAGATAGTCCCTACCTTACGCCCGAACCCTTCAGGGGAAAGAGAAATAATTCAGCTTATGTGCGATATACTGCGGAAAAAATCGCAGAACTCCGAGGAATGACTTTTGAAGAAATCGCAAAAGTAACTATGGAAAACGGAAAAAGATTTTATAATATAAAATAGCAGAAAGGCGAAGATTATGACAATTTGCTATGCATTAGAAGATTCACTATATATTAACCTTACAAACCGCTGTACAAATCAGTGCACATTCTGTGTCCGTGACAAAGACTGCGGTATAGGTGATGTGAACCTGTGGTTAGATAGAGAACCCACAACGGATGAAGTAATAGAAGATATAAAAAAACACAACCCCGAAAATTACAAAGAAGTAGTTTTTTGCGGTTACGGTGAGCCGACCTTGAGACTTGATGTAATAATTGATGCGGCTCGGTTTATAAAGGAAAACTATAATACGCCTACCCGTATCAATACAAACGGCCATGCGAATTTAGTATATAAAAGAGATGTAACAGAAGAACTTGTAGGACTTATTGACACCATATCTGTAAGCCTGAATGCAAAAAACGCAAAAGAGTACGATGATATCTGCAAATCTGCTTACGGCGAAGAAGCGTTTGACGCGATGGTTGATTTTACCAGATGTGCCACTAAAAATATTCCGACGGTTATAATGAGCATTGTTGATGTGTTACCGGAAGAAGATATAGAAGAATGCAGAAAAATTGCAGAATCAGCAGGTGCACACCTTCGCGTAAGAACATTGATAGAGTAAAGGAGAATCATTATGGAACAGACAAAGAAAAGAATATTTTCGGGAATTCAGCCCTCAGGGGACCTGAGTCTCGGTAACTATATAGGAGCTATCAAAAACTGGGTAAACCTTCAGGACGATTACGAGTGCCTTTACTGTATCGTTGACTTACACGCAATTACAGTAAGACAGACTCCCGCAGATTTACGCCGCAGAACATTAGAAGTTCTTATGCAGTATTTAGCTGCAGGCGTTGACCCCGAAAAATCATGTGTATTTATTCAGTCACACGCAAGCACTCATGCAGAACTTTCGTGGATTTTGAGCTGTAACACACAGATGGGTGAGCTTTCCCGTATGACACAGTTCAAAGAAAAATCTAAAAAACACGAAGACAACATAAATGCAGGTCTTTTTACATACCCTGTACTTATGGCGGCAGATATTTTAGCTTATCAGGCAGATTTAGTACCTGTTGGTCACGACCAGCAACAGCACGTTGAACTTGCCCGTGACATTGCAAACCGCTTCAATCATTTCTACGGCGACACTTTGACAGTACCTGAAGCATACATCCCGAAAGTAGGTAAGCGTATTATGAGTTTACAGACGCCTGAGATGAAAATGTCAAAATCAGACCCCAACCCTAACGGTTTCGTAAAATTGTTGGATGACCCTGATACAATAATGCGCAAATTCAAGCGTGCAGTAACAGACTCTGATAACACTATTAAGGCATCGCCTGAAAAACCGGGCGTTACAAACCTTTTGTCTATCTATTCTGCAGTAACAGACAAAACAATCGAAGAAGCAGAAAGAGAATTTGATGGCAAGGGATATGGCGACTTTAAGCTCGCAGTTGGTGAAGCAGTAGTGTCAGCATTAAAACCCTTACAGACAGAATTTGACAGACTCTCAAAAGACAAAGCTTATGTAGAGTCTGTTTACAAAAAGGGCGCAGAGCTTGCAAATTATCTTTCAAATAAAACACTCCGCAAAGTTTACAAGAAAGTTGGCTTTGTGGCAAAATAATCGGAGATCGATATGAGAATAGACAAATACTTAAAAGTTTCAAGAATAATAAAGCGCCGCACACTTGCCAATGAAGCATGTGATGCAGGCAGAATTTCTGTCAACGGAAATGTGGTAAAAGCCTCCTACGATGTTAAAGTAGGAGATGTTATCGAACTTCGCTTTGGTGAAAAAGCATCACAGTTTGAA
>JAZOSI010000039.1:0-2594 GCA_045657065.1 Congzhengia sp.
CGGCATAATCAAAGAACATTTTGAATCTGAATTACCCGAAGGAAAAACCGAAAAAAAGGTTGCTGTTATCGGTTATGACGGCTGCCGTGCAGACATCCTTGCCGAAAGACAGGTCGACGGAGCAATAAACTATCTGCTTAATGACGGCGCTTCAATCAATCTTACCTATTGCGGCGGCGTGAATTATCCTGCAGAAAACACTCAGGCAACTTCAACTGCACCCGGTTGGTGCTCAATGCTTACAGGCGTATGGTCTGATGTTCATGGTATAAATTGGAATGGCGAAATAAAAACAGTTGAACCAAAAATGCTTATGACAACACTCATTGAAGATGATGTTATTGACAATGCCGCATTCATCACAAAGTGGAAGGGGCACTTCACAGACAGTGACTCAACATACAAAGATGAAAAAGCATATTGCGAAGAAAATAACATTGACATTGATTTCAATCTCCGCAAAAATAAAACAGATATTCACACAGGTGCAATGAAAGAAATAACAAGAAAAGACTGTGCAGACTTTGTGCTTGTAATTTATGAAAACACAGCTTCTGCGGGACATGATTTCGGATTTACATTCAACAACCCCATTTACAAAAACGGATTCAGAACCGAAGATGCTTACGGTTATGAGTTAATCAAGGCTATCGAATCAAGAGAAACCTATGACAGTGAAGACTGGCTTATTATTGTGACAAGTGACCACGGCGGATTCGGCACCGGTCACGGCGGCGCAAGCATACAGGAAAGAATGACATTCGTTGTTATGAATCAGGAATGGAAATAAAATATTTTTAATAAGAAAGCCTCCTTGCTTTTTTGCAGGGAGGCTTTAAGTTTTAAGAATTAAAGAGGTTTATATATCAAAGGCTTTTTACCGTGACTATGCACTGTTATCTCATTGTTCTCGATAAAAACATCTGCTGAATAATCACCAAAATTTAAATCAAAGAGTCTGATGTCCGCAATTTCTTTAGGCAAACAAGGGGTAACAAATATTTCACCTGTAACTGCATTAACTGAAATACCCATCATACCCTCAATAACCTGGGAAATAAAAGTGAATGAAATCTCCGGATAATCTCCGTTTGTGCCCTGCGATTTGTGTTCGTGGGGCAAATCCTTTTGTGAGATTATATGCTTCATCCAGTGCCATGCTTCTTCACTTCTTCCGTGACGGAAAAATATGTCAGGAAGGTATGTAAAGCTTTCGATGTTATCCTCTCTTGTTTTTGGGTTAAGCTCACACTCCTGAATGTAGTCAAGAAGCTTATCATTTCTTTCACCCTCATAAGCAAGCTTTTTAAAGGGGATGAATTTCAGCGTTTCGCCACCGTGAATTTCTTTACCCATTTTCTTCCATTTGTAATGTTTTTTACCCTTGTCGTCAATGGCGTAGGCGAACATATCGGTACCCCTGACAACGCTCCATTCGTTATTGAAATACTCTCTCAAATCCTCAGCCCGTTTAAATTGAATTTCTGATTCTTCGGTGTTGCCTCTGATTTTAAGAATATTCGCATAAGATAGAATTGCCTGATACATTGCTGCAATGCAGTCACCGGCTTCAGCTGCCTTGAAGCCTCTTTCATTATAAGTGGAAGATATTTCAAATATATTACCCTTGCCTTCAGGAATGCCGTTTTTTTCTTTGAACACCGTACCGTCAAGATTATCAATGAAAACCGTTAATGACTTTTCAATGAAGTTAAATATTACACTGTCCTCGGCATACCTTTTGTCGCCTGTAAGAAGATAAAGACTGTATGCTTTTTCGCAAAGTTCAAACTGTGCCGTTATCTCACGGACAAACCTTTTGTAATTAGGTGTATCCATATAGTAAACACTGCCGTCAAAATTGAATGCCCAGGGTGCAAACCATCCTGTTTTTTCACTTGCACCACTTACGAAAGTATAATACATATTAAAAATTTCTTCTTCGAGACCTACATAGTATGCGCCTGATGCCTGATGGACAAAATCACGGATATAGAAGGCTGTGCGGTCAAAGTAACCTGCCCAGAATGCAGGCTTATAGTCCTGCGGCTGTGCCCACGGTTCTGTGGGAGATTTGATTGTTCTGCCGTCAGGACCATACCATTTGTTACCTTCGCCCTTGTTAATATCACCGTTTTTAGTACCGGTTACAATAAAAGCCTTGGTTTTATTTACAGCCCATTCAAATGCAGATTCAAGAAATTTGTTACTGCTTTGAAGCTTCATGTTTATCCGACTTCCTTTGGTTTTTAGTTTTTGATAAAATATTCTGTAACATCATAAATGCTTTTTTGTGGTTATTATATCATACTGATGCCAAAATTTTCAATCTGTGGATTTTTTGTTGTGTTATTTTACCAAATCCCTTGAAAATCATAGTAAAAAATGTTAAACTTAAACAAAATAGTATCTTGGAGATGATAGAATGTTTAAGAAGAAATCAACTAATGTCATAGAAGCGCCACAAGGTGGGTTTTTTACTAATGATGGCAAGTACATTACAAAATTTGAGTACGTATGTATTATGCTTGCAAGAATTGGTGGTCAGTTCGGTACAACTCTAACAGGTACTCTCGCTGCTGCGTTCTTGCATG
>JAZOSI010000040.1:0-9517 GCA_045657065.1 Congzhengia sp.
ACAATCAGTTTTTCCAGTGCTACACGAGCAATGTCACGACGAATTGGATCGAAGCCGGACAGAATTACAGCTTCCGGTGTATCATCGATAATCAAATCAATACCTGTTAAGGTTTCAAGTGCTCTGATGTTTCGACCTTCACGACCGATGATTCTTCCCTTCATTTCTTCACTGGGAAGGTTAACTACTGTCACAACCACTTCTGCAACATGGTCAGCAGCGCATCTCTGGATAGCTCCTGCAATGATGTTTTTAGCGGTTTTGTCAGCGTTTTCTTTTGCCTGGGTTTCTATTTCTTTTACCATTACGGCAGCGTCAGCTCTTACTTCTGATTCTAACTTTTCGAGTAAGTACTGTTTTGCTTCTTCTTTCGACAATCCTGATAAGTTCTGCAAAGCTTCAAGCTCTTTGTCTTTGATGCTTTTTAACTCTTCGCGGATTACGTCAAGCTCTTTATCGCGCTGGGCTAATGCTTCTTCGCGTTTTTCGAGGGCTTCGTTTTTCTTGTCGAGATTTTCTTCCTTTTGCTGAATGCGGTGTTCCTGTCTTGAAATCTCGTTACGTCTTTCTTTTATTTCTTTTTCCAGCTCTTGTCTTTCCTTGTGGTTTTCTTCTTTAGCCGCAAGGATAGCTTCGCGCTTTTTGCTTTCGCCTTCTTTTTTCGCTTCTTCCACAATTCTTATTGCTTCGGATTTAGCGGAGCCGATTTCTGCTTCTTCTTTTCTTTTTCTTGAAGCGTAACCGCTCTTGTAAGAAATAAGCGACGCAACAATAATCAAAACGAGAGCCACAGCACCCGTGATGATTAATTCCATCTCGCGTATTACCTCCTTCTTCAAAATTTTCGAGAAAAATTAAACCATACAATATAGATGTATTACTTTATATAAGAAAATATTTCTACCTACTTTAATATAATAATACTCTTTTATTATAACTTGTTTTGTTCGTTTTGTCAACTTTTTTAAAAGCTTGAAAGGTGCGTGGTTGACACATTTTTTAAAATGTTATATAATTGTAACATAAGGAGGTGGGGCAAAATGTTGGTAAAACTGTCCAAAGGCGCAAAAAAAGTCATAAAAACATTAAAAGATAACGGTTTTTCTGCATACGCCGTAGGCGGAGCTGTAAGGGATGCACTTTTAGGCAAAATCCCTTACGATTTTGATATCACAACAGACGCCACACCTATTGAAGTGAAATCGCTTTTTGATAAGGTAATAGAAACGGGAATTGCCCACGGCACAGTGACTGTGATGATTGACGGCGAGCCTTTAGAAGTCACCACTTTCCGTGCTGACGGCGAGTATGTTGACAACAGAAAACCCAAAACAGTAACTTTAGTTAAAAATGTGGCGGACGACCTTGCCCGCCGTGATTTTACCATAAATGCTCTTTGCTATAACGACGATGAGGGTATTCTTGATTTGTTTTCGGGAATTGACGATTTGAATAATAAAATTATCCGTGCCATAGGTAACCCTGAAAAAAGATTTACGGAGGATGCCCTGCGTATTTTGAGAGCTGTGAGATTTTCGGTACAGTTGGGCTTTGAAATCGAAGAAAACACCCTTTCAGCTATCAGAAAATGTGCACCTTTGGTGAAAAATTTAAGCGTTGAGCGAATAACGGCAGAACTCGATAAAATCTTGATGTCGCCTGCACCTGACAAGGCTCTTTCTCTTATGTTTGAGACAGGAATTTTAGATTTTATAATGAAAGATATGGCAGAGTGCTACTGCGCTCCACAAAACATAAAATGGCACATATACGATGTGGGAAATCACTCAGCACAAGTGGTAAAAAACACCCCTGAAATAATCCATCTTCGCTATGCTGCTTTAATGCACGATTGGGGAAAACCCCATACGCGCGGCGTTAACGACGAGGGTGAAGACACATTCAGAAATCACGCCAAAGTGTCAGAAGAATTAGCAGACAATTTCACAAAAAAATATAAATTTTCAAACGAGCGCCGTGATAAAATTTTAAGACTTGTAAAATACCACGACATCGAGATAATTCCTGAGAAAAAATATGTAAAACGAGCCATAAACAAGGTAGGGGACGATATTTTTGCAGACCTTATCTCATTGAAGCGTGCCGATTGTCTTTCTCAGAATTTAGAGCTGACAAAGTCGCGTCTGCCGTACATTGACACGCTGGATGCACTCTATGCCGAAATCAAGGAAAACAAAGAAACATTCTCAATCCGCGACCTTGCGATAAACGGAAATGATTTAATTGAACTCGGGATATCGGGCAAAAAAATCGGTGAGATTTTAAATCATTTACTTGATGTTGTAATGGATGATACAACAAAAAACGAAAAGGAAAAATTACTTGATATAGCAAAAGACCTGATATAATATCAGGTCTTTTTTTGTTTCTGTGCCATTTTCACCAATCAATTATTCTTATTCTGGATGTGTTCATCAAATGTCGTGGAGAAGTGATGTTTTCCGTCACTTCCCATAACAAAGAACAGATAATCTGACTCTTCAGGATGGAGTGCTGCATCAATTGCTTTTTCACCGGGGGATGCGATAGGTCCTATGGGAAGTCCCTTATTTATATAGGTGTTATAAGGACTGTCGATTTGTGTGTCGGCAATGGACAGTACGGGTTTTCTTTCTTTTAAAACATACTGCACCGTAGCACATGACTGAAGATAGGGATAATCAGGGCTTTTTATTCTGTTGTGGAATACGCTTGATACCAGTTTTCTGTCGTGGTCGCCCTGTGCTTCACGCTCGATGATTGAGGCTAAAGTTATAACTTCGTCCATCGTCATATCTGAATTTTTGATATCTTCTTTGTACTTCTGGTAAACAGAATCAAACCTTGCAAGCATAGCATTTATAGTGCCGTATTCGTCATTGGGCACAAAGTAATAAGTATCAGGGAAAAGGTAACCCTCGAGGCGCGAGTCTCTCTGGGGAATATCTTTTACGAAATCATAATCGAAGTTGCCGTAATTTATAAGATAGTAGAACTTATCTTTGTCGATTAAGCGTTTTTGTTCCAAAAGGTCTGCGATTTTATATATTTCATAACCCTCTGGGATTACAACGGTTACGGAATTTGTGTCAATGCCCGGTTGTGTCAGGGATTTAAAAATCTTTTCGTAGCCTGCACTTCTTTCTACATTGAATTTACCGAAATTAAATTTTCCGTCCATTCCGCGAACTTTTGACATAACTCGGAAAAAATACTCAGATGAGATTAAGTTGTTCTTTTTTAATTCTTTGGCAATTTTTACTGTGCCTGCACCCTTGGGAATGGTAACTACAACAGTACCCTCATGGGATTTTGGCATATAGTCCGCGTAAAAGTAACCGCCAAAAATAACTATTGCTGCAATGAGAACGGATAGCGCCAGCTTGATGAGTGTTTTTTTGTTTTTTTCCTGACGGGCAATTTCTGCTTTGTGCTCTTTTTCTGCTTTTTCCTCATCGGAAATCGTAGTACGAGTCAGCATTTCGATTTCTGTGGTATGGCTTTCTGTGAGAGGTTCTTCCTGTTTTTCGGGCTCTTTCTGTTCCGCTTTCAGTTCGGAAATCTGCTCAAAAATGCTTTCCATCTGGGCTACTGCCGCTTGTTTTTCTTCTGCTGTGTTTGTGCCATTTTGCAAAAATTCTTTTTCGTCCATAGTGCACTTCCTTTCGCCGAAGTTTTTTCTAAAGTTTTAAGTTTGCTACAGCATTTAAACTGCTGTCAGCAAACTCTCCTTTTTGAAATTTATAAAAACCCGCCGCGCCTATCATTGCGGCGTTGTCTGTACAGAAAATCGGTTCGGGGTAGTAAAGAGAAAGACTGTTTTCTTTAGCAGCGGTATCAAAAGCCGCGCGAAGTGCTCCGTTTGCACTTACGCCGCCTGCCAAAACCACTTTGTCTACTTTTTTATCAATACACGCGCGGATTGTGTGGGAAACCAAAACATCGGTCACGGCTTTCTGGAAGCTTGCCGCTAAATCTGCTTTGTTTACTTCTTCTGCCTTTTGCTCTGCATTATGCAAAAAGTTTATAACCGAAGTCTTAACTCCGCTGAAACTAAAGTCGTAAGGTGCATCACTAAACTCTACTCTGGGGAATTTGAAAGCGTAGGGATTGCCTTCTTTGGCAAGAGCTTCAATCTTCGGACCACCGGGGTAGCCAAGACCGATTACTCGTGCAATTTTATCGAAAGCTTCGCCTGCTGCGTCGTCGCGGGTTCTTCCTAAAATTTCAAAATCCATATAATCTTTAACATACAATATATGACTGTGTCCACCTGATGCCACAAGGCACACGAAAGGCGGTTCTAAATCTTTATGTGTTATATAGTTTGCCGCAATATGCCCGTGAATATGATTTACGGCAACAAGTGGCTTGCTTTTTGCAGTTGCAATACCTTTTGCATAGGAAACGCCTACCAAAAGTGCGCCGATAAGACCGGGGCCGTATGTTACGGCAACACCGTCAATATCATCAAAGGAAAGGCTTGCCTTTTCCATTGCTTCTTTTACCACAGATGAAATGTTCAAAATGTGGTTACGGGATGCCACTTCAGGCACTACGCCGCCGAATTTTTTATGAATATCAATTTGTGACGAAATCACCAAAGACAAAACATCACGACCGTTCTTTACTACGGCGGCAGAAGTTTCGTCGCAGGATGATTCGATTGCTAAAATGAGATTTTCCATAATTATTCTCCAAAAAATTTAGTTAAAAGTAAAGCATCTTCAGAATTGTCATAATATTTTTTTCTCACGCCCACCTGAGTAAAGCCAAAAGACTTGTAAAGCCCGATAGCAGGTTCGTTTGATGCTCTTACTTCCAATGTCATAAATTCAAGGTTTTCTTTTTTTGCAATATCTATAAAGTGGCTGATTAAAGCTCGGGCAAACCCCTGTCTTCTGTAATCTTTTCCAACAGCCACATTTGTTATGTGTCCTTCGCCTGAGAGTGCCCACATTCCCATATAGCCTACGGCGTGGCCATCTTCTTCTGCCACAAAGTAGTGAGCAAATTTCCCTGAAAGCTCTTCTTTAAACATCTGCTCTGTCCAGGGGTCAGAAAAACACTCTGCTTCCACCTTTAATATATCGGGCAAATGATGGGGTTCCATTTTTTCTATTTGCATATTATAACACGACCTCCGCAGGATTTGTAGATTCTGTTGTACAGTGCCGTTGTTATGCCTTTTTCAGTAAAAGGAAACTCTGCAAAAATCAAATCTGCGCCTAAAGTATCTGCCTCACGAAGAAGATTAAAAAGATTTTTTGAATATTCTTCAGGAGTTTCTCCGCAGAAAAGCACTTTTGCGCCATTGTATTCTGTGTTTTTTGCTGTGATAACGCAGATGTTTTTATAGGGGTGATTTTTGATTTTCTGATTTATTTCACTTTCAATATTTTCCCCCATAAATACAGTCATATCCCCTTTGGGCGCATAATGACGGTATTTCATACCGGGACTTTTGGGAGAAAACTCATCGTTTTCTTTTTTTTCATAACCGCGCACTTCGCCAAGAAGTGCTGCCAAAACCTCGTGAGTTACGCCACCTGGACGAAGAATCACGGGGGGAGTAACGGTTAAATCCACAACAGTAGATTCAAGTCCTACACGGCAACTGCCGCCGTCAATGATAAAGCTCACTTTATCATCAAGGTCGTCTTTTACATGAGATGCTTTTGTCGGACTGGGTTTTCCTGAAATGTTTGCAGAGGGCGCTGCCACGGGTACGCCTGCTTTTTCGATTAAAGCGCGTGCAATCTCATTTTCAGGAATTCTTATGGCTACGGTTTCGCCGCCTGCTGTTACCACATCGGGAACTGTTTCGTTTTTGTATAAAACTATGGTAATAGGCCCGGGCATAAGGTTTTCTATGATTTTACTTGCATTGGGCGTTACTTCTTTTACAAGTTTTTTTATATCTTCTTTTTTTGCCACATGGACAATCAAAGGGTTGTCCTGAGGACGACCTTTTGCAATGAAGATTTCTTTTACGGCAGTGTCTGAAAGTGCGTTTGCACCAAGTCCGTAAACAGTCTCTGTAGGAAAGGCAACAAGTGAGCCTTCGCGAAGGGATTCTGCCGCAGAATTTAAAACATCATAGTCTTTATCTACTTTTACAATCGTGCTCATTTTACCCCTCCTTACAATTATCCATAATATATCATTTTGATTATATCACGAATTCGCCAAAATTCATAGTTTTTTTTGATATTTTATTGAATTTTGACCCAAAATAGTATAAAATATAGTAGTAATAAACTGTGGTTTTTCCACAGAAAGGGCAAAATATGAAAAAAATCCTTGCTTTGCTTATGGCATTTGTCTTAAGCATATGTTTTATAAATACCGCGTATTGCGGTTATACAGTAAAAAAACAGCCTGCCTACAATATGGCGCAGAGCTTTTACAGCAGCGTGGGAAAAGTTTCCGAAAATTCCCGTTGGGCATTGATTGACAGCACAGGAAAGCGTATCACAGAGTACAGATGGGACGCTCTTGGCGATGTGACATCCGACTACATACCTGCTATGGTAAGTAATATGTGGGGTTATATTTCGCCGACAGGCGCATCTCTCATTCCTTATCAGTTTATATCTGCAGGGGAATTTAATAGCGGTATCGCCCATGTGGTGATGTCGGGCAATATTCACGCATATATAAATACAAACGGTTCTGTCCAGTTCTATTCGCCGTTTTCATATTCTTTTGACTTAAAAGAGGGTATGATTTGCGGTATAAGAGATGGACTTTACGGATATTGTGACAACAAAGGAAACATAATAATCGAACCCCAGTTTACATATGCGTTTGATTTTTCTGATGGTTATGCAGCGGTACAAAAAGACGGCAAATGGGGATATATCAACAAAAACGGCCGAATTTCCATTCCTTTCGAATATGAGTATGCCGCGGATTTTTCTGATGGTTTTGCCGTGTGCAAAAAATCGTCAGGCTACGGCATAATAGACGATGCAGGAAACGAAGTAACAAGCTTTGATTACAGTTATATAGGAATTCCCGATGAGCGTGGCAGATACCCCGTAAAGCGTGGTGGTCAAAGCGGTTATATCGACACAAACGGCAACTGGCTCATTACTACAAACTATGATTTTTGTTATACATTTACGGAAGGGTACGCCCGCGTATTTAAAGACAATCTCTGGGGCTACATAGACGAGTACGGTACAGAAATTGTACCGCCTACATTTGCCGATTGCGGCGAAGTAAGACACGGAATGGCACCTTTTTCTTATGACGGGGTTACATACGGTTATCTGACACTTACCAATGATACAAATAAACCCGTTGCCCCCACACCCGTTATAAAACCTGTAAATCCTGCGGATGATTTGCTCTCTTTAGATGAGCTTGCAGCAACGGGCGAGCTTCTGCCCGATAATCCTAAAATGGGCACTATCTCAATGAAGATTGACAGTCGCTACGCGCTAAAGGAAAATGGCGGAAAGGCACTCGTGGCTTCACCTGCTTTAATCAATGGCGTTACAATGGTTCCTCTTCGTGATGCGGTGGAATTTTTAGGCGGTAAGGTTGAGTGGTTTGCAGAAACCCAGAGAATACTCATTACATATAAAACCAAAAAAGTGCAATTATATATAGACAGTAAAATCTGTTTTGTAAACGGTATGTCTACCGCTGTGGCACAGGCGCCTATGCTGATAAACGGTGTCACAATGATACCCCTTCGTGGTGTGGCAGAGTTTTTGAGTTGCAAGGTTGAATGGATAGGCGAAACACAAAATATCTATATAGAATATTAGGAGGTAATTATGGCAATTTTGGTAACAGGCGGTGCAGGCTACATTGGTAGTCATGCCTGCGTAGAACTTCTGAATGAAAACTATGACATAGTAGTTGTAGATAACTTCGTAAATTCAGGACCGAAATCTTTGGACAGAATTAAGGAAATCACAGGAAAAGATTTCGTATTCTATGAAGCAGACATTTTAGACAAAGATGCGATGACAAAGATTTTTAAAGAACAAAAAATCGACGCGGTTATTCACTTTGCAGGTCTTAAGGCAGTGGGAGAATCTGTGGCAATGCCTATCAGATACTACCACAACAACATAACAGGAACATTGGTGCTCTTAGACGCTATGAAAGAAGCGGGTGTGAAAAAGATTGTATTTTCTTCTTCTGCAACAGTTTACGGCGATCCTCATACTGTTCCGATTACAGAAGATTTTCCGTTATCAACAACAAACCCCTATGGTAGCACCAAGCTTATGATAGAAAACATCCTCCGTGATGTGTATACATCAGATAACGAGTGGAGTATTTGTCTGCTTCGTTACTTTAACCCCATCGGTGCGCACCCAAGCGGTCTTATCGGCGAAGAACCCAACGGCATCCCCAATAACCTTATGCCCTATATCGTAAGAGTTGCATCAGGTCAGCTTGAGATTTTAAGCGTTTTTGGTAACGATTACCCCACCCACGACGGCACAGGCGTAAGAGATTACATCCATGTCGTTGACCTTGCAAAAGGCCACATCAAAGCGTTGGAAAAAGCAATGCGCGACACAGGTGTTGACGCGTACAATTTAGGTACAGGTAACGGTTACAGTGTACTTGATATTGTAAAAACCTTTGAAAAAGAAAATGGTGTAGCGGTTAATCATAAAATTGTTGACCGCAGACCGGGGGACATTGCAGCTTGTTTTGCAAATCCCGAAAAGGCAGAAAAGGAACTGGGATGGAAAGCAGAACTGGGACTCTCACAAATGTGCAAGGACAGCTGGAACTTCATACTCAAAAACGACAGGTAAAAACGGCGTCAAACCGTTCACAACAAAATAATCTTTTGTAATGTAAGGAAACGACTTTTGTCGTTTCCTTTTTATTTTAGTTGTGAACTCAAACGAATGTCACCTCTCGGCGTGCGGAAAAACTGACTTCGCTAACCAGATTTGTGTATAAGCACAAATCTTTAACGCTTCGTAGTTCTTCCTTTTTCAAAAAATGGTCAATAACCATTTTTTGAGAGAGACACAGCGATGGAACGAGCCAACTATTTCTGTTTTACAGAAATATGTGCGAGTGTAATCAGATGTGGCGAGGCTTCGGGTAACCGCTTGCGCGTTCCATTCGTTTGTTTGTCATCCGTTTTTCCTCTGTCTAAAACGCACTACGCTGAGAGGCTTAGGGAATCGGGATGCAGAATCGACAGTCTGAACCCGAAGCAATATATAGATATTGCGAGAGGTGAAGAATGTCGATAATCAAAAATATAAATTAAAAGGAACACCCAAAAGGTGTTCCTTCTTTTATCAAAAATCTTATTTTTGATGGTCTGCGCCTGATTCACAAGCCTACTTACCTAAAAATTCGCGTTCCATCTCGAGTATATCCTCAAGCCAATAGATTCCGATGTCGAGTGCCGCCCACATACTTGTTCTTTCTGCTTTTTTAGTAAGTTTAGCAGTGCTGATATCATCGCCACTTTTTTCCAAAAGCTCAATGATAACCTTTTTTGCCATATCAAGGTCGTTTA
>JAZOSI010000041.1:0-3421 GCA_045657065.1 Congzhengia sp.
TGAATTTATCTTTCATCTGGCAGCCCTGACCGTTACAAGCGGCAATGGTTGTATCTGAAATAAAGGAAAGGTTGTCACCGAACATTGAGCCGCCAATTACCGACGCTACGCAAAGTGACATATCAAATCCAGATGCTTTTGAAACTGCAACTGCGATGGGGGTTAAAAGGGTTATTGTACCTACTGATGTGCCCATTGCAAGCGACACAAAGCAACTTACTATAAAAAGTACCAAAACCGCAAATTGTGCAGGGATAATCGAGAGCATAAAGTATGCAACACTTTCTGCACTTTCTCTTCCTACAACGCCTACAAAAATACCTGCCTCTAAAAATATAAGTATCATGGTGAAGATGTTTTTATCTCCTACACCACGCCCCATAATTTCGAGTTTTTTGTCAAGGTTGAGCTTTCTGTTCTGAAAGCACGCCACCAAAAGCGCCACTAAAAACGCCACAACAATGGGAATATTATAAAATCCCATGGGGATTTTCAAAAAATACTCAAATAAAATCCCAAGTCCCAAATATAAAACTAAAAATACTCCTATCGGGAGTAACGCTTTTACATTTCCTTTTTTCATATATTTTCTCCTTTGTTTTTTGAATAATAACATTTTACCATTTCACACGACAAAAAACAAGGTTATTTTACCAAAATGTAATATTAAAATCATTTACATTTTTCATATGATATGATAAAATTATTATATCGAATTAAAGGAGGATTTTCACATGGGAAAAGTATGTGTTGAAACTTGCGAATATAAAAACTACGGCAAGTGTGTAAAAATTTCTAATGGTATAGTTAAACTTATAGTAACAGTAGATGTAGGTCCCCGTATCATCAACTACTCTTTCATTGACGGCGAAAACATTATGTTTGAAGATGTAAACCGTGACTTTGCAGAATCAGGCGAGGCTTTTGATGTTTACGGTGGCGGCACATGGTATATTTACGGCGGTCACAGACTCTGGGCAAGCCCTGAGGGTTATCCCAAGAGCTACTACCCCGACAACGACCCCGTTCCTTATAAAGTTTTAGATGATGGTGCGGTATTCTCTCCTGCTACACAGAAGTGGAATCAGTATCAGATGGAAATCGAAGTTCATCTCGATCCCGACTCTTCAGAAGTAAGCCTCATTCACAGACTTACAAACCGTGCTGCATGGAGTGTTACACTTGCTCCCTGGTGTCTTACTGTCCTTGCTCCCGGCGGTTACGAAATCGTAGCGCAGCCCACAGTAGACACAGGTCTTTTAGGAAACAGACTCTTGGCTCTCTGGCCTTACACCAAGCTTACAGATCCCCGTGTAACATGGGGTGACAGATACATCGCACTCCGTCAGGACAAAAATAATTCTGATAAGTTCAAATACGGTATCAACAGCGAACACGGTGTTTCTATGTACTTCCGCGACGGCGATATGTTTGTAAAGAAATTCACACCTGTTGAAAACGGCAACTACCCCGATGGCGGTATGTCTTTTGAAACATTTACAAACGATTTATTCTTAGAAATGGAAACCCTCGGCGAAATCACAGAGATTGATCCCAACGAAACAGTTGAACACAAAGAATCCTGGTTCCTTTTCAAAGAAACTGAACCCGAATTTAACGAAGACAAAATCGACGAATTGGTGAAAAAATATGTTAAATAAGATTCTTGCCGCAACAACAAATCCCGGCAAAGTAAGAGAAATCAAAAAAATCCTCGAAGGATTTGATGTTATCTCTTTGAAAGACGCAGGTATTGATGTAGATGTAGAAGAAAACGGAAAGACATTCGCAGAAAACGCCTACATCAAAGCTTATGAAATTTCAAAACTTTGCGATTTACCGGTTTTAGCTGACGATTCAGGACTTGAAATTGACGCACTCAACGGTCGTCCCGGTGTGTACTCCGCAAGATACGCCGGCGAAGACAGTACATATGATGTAAAGATTGCAAAATTAGCCGAAGAGCTTGCACACGTTCCGAAAGACGAACGTCATGCACATTTTACCTGTGCTGTATGCCTTATTTTTCCCGATGGCAGAAAAATCGAGGCCGAAGCCATCAGTTGTCCAGGAATAATTTTAGAATCTCCCCGTGGCGATAACGGTTTTGGTTATGACCCCGTGTTTTATTGTCCTGACTACAAAAAGACATTTTCCGAAATGTCAATGGAAGAAAAAAATGCAGTCAGTCACAGACAGGCGGCTTTAGTCGCCCTTTTAAACAAACTCAAAGGAGAAAACCTATGTTAAAGAAATTACTTATATTTTTACTCGCCGCAATTATGATTGTATCGATTTGCGGTTGTGCTAAAGAAACTGTAAATGAAGTCGAAGAGCCTTTCGTTGTTGTGGACGAAGAGGCAGATCCGTTCTACAACTTTATGATGCAGAACAAAAATGTCCGTCCTATCGCTCTTATGATAGACAACGATACAAACGCTGCGCGCCCCCAGATCGGGCTGGAAAGTGCCTATCTCGTATATGAGATGGTGGTAGAAGGAAGTGCTACACGCTTTATGGCACTTTTTAAAGACCACACTCTTGAAAAAGTCGGTCCCGTTCGTTCATCTCGCCATTATTTCCTTGACTACGCTATGGAAAACGACGCAATATATGCTCACGCAGGTTGGAGTCCCAAGGCTATGTCGGATATCAAAAGTTTAAAGATCAACAACATCAACGGCGTTGCAGGTGACAGCGACATTTACTGGCGTGACAACACTTACGACAACACCTGGCACAACCTCTATACATCATTGGTGAAACTATCAGAGCGTGCAGACAAAAAGGAATACAGACGCACAACTGATGTAGAAAACCTTACCTACAACAAGCTCGACGAAGCACCCAACGGCAAAGATGTAATTGAGATTTATATCCCTTACGCAGGATTTTATAAGGTTAAATACGTTTACGATGAAGCCTCCATGCGTTTCGTAAGATATGTAAACGGCAACCCCCACACATCACAGACCGGCGAAAATTTAAGCACAAAGAACATCATAATGTATTCTGTTAAAAATGTAAATCTTCAAGATGGCGATAACAAAGGTCGTCAGGATTTAAAGAACATCGGTTCAGGCTCAGGCTACTACTTCTCTGATGGTAAAGTGGTAGAAATCAACTGGGAAAAGACAGCCCGTGACAAAACCACAAAATACACATTGAAAGATGGTACACCTCTTGTTGTAAACCCCGGTAACACATACATTCAGATTGTTCCTGAGAATATAGAAACTGCAATAACATATAAAGCAGAACCTGCACCAGCAGAATAATAAATAAAAATCCACCCGCATAGCGGGTGGTATTTCATTTTCGGGCATAGCCCTAATACTACTGGCTACGCACAAGTGCGTTTTTGGTTGGCCTGCCAGCCATGCAAACTGTTACTTGCTACCCATAAATGGGTTATCTCTTT
>JAZOSI010000042.1:0-3439 GCA_045657065.1 Congzhengia sp.
CAACGTTTGTGAAGATTGTGTTTTTCTTTGTTGATTCTAATGCATTAAAGTTTGTTTTAACACTTGTACCGGGAGCAACGCCGAAGAAACCAGCTTCAGGGTTGATAGCATAGAGTCTGCCATCTTTACCTTTTCTGATCCAAGCGATATCATCGCCTACTGTCCAAACTTTGTAGCCTTTTTCCTTTAAGTATTCGGGAGGAATAAGCATAGCAAGGTTTGTTTTACCGCAAGCAGAGGGGAAAGCAGCACAGATGTACTTAACTTCGCCTTTGGGGTTTTCAAGACCAAGAATAAGCATATGTTCAGCCATCCAGCCTTCCTGCATACCCTGGTATGATGCAATACGGAGAGCGAAGCACTTTTTACCTAAAAGTACGTTACCGCCGTAAGCTGAGTTAACTGACATGATTGTGTTGTCCTGGGGGAAGTGAACGATGTATCTTTCGTCGGGGTTTACATCTTTTTTAGCATGTAAACATTTAACGAAATCGCCACTGTCGCCTAAAGAATCAATAACAGCTTTACCGATTCTTGTCATAATAGCCATATTCAATACAACGTAGATACTATCTGTGAGTTCAATACCGATCTTTGAGAAAGGTGAACCTACAGGACCCATTGAGTAAGGAATGATATACATTGTTCTTCCTGCCATTGAGCCTTTGTATAAAGCGTTGAGTTTTTCATACATTTCAGCGGGGTCCATCCAGTTGTTAACGGGACCTGCTTCTTCTTTTGTGGGTGTGCAGATGAATGTTCTGTCTTCTACACGGGCAACGTCGTTTTCTGCTGTTCTATGATAATAGCAGCCGGGTAATTTTTCCTGGTTGAGTTTAATCATTTCGCCTGTCGCAACAGCTTCTGCACGAAGTGCTTCTAACTGTTCTTCACTACCGTCAATCCATACGATTTCAGCAGGTGTTGTCAAAGCTTTCATTTCCTCAAGCCAGCTGAGTACTACTTTGTTGTTTGTCATTTTATAATCTCCTTTCACCTGTTGGTGCCGTAATATTTTCAAGCAAATTTTCCGAAAATATCACATTTTAATATTGATGGTTATATTATACACTTTTTTTGCCAAAATTCATAGTCTTTTGTTAAAAAAATATTACAAATAATTTTACAAATTTCGTCTTTTGATTTCATCTGAAATTTGTGCAAATTGCACTAACGTCAGTGCTTCTCCTCTTACAGTTTCGGAAATACCCAGTTCATTCAGGATTTCTTTGAGCATTTCTTTATCTGCATTTATCGTGTTGCTTTGGGAAACACAGTTTATAAAGGTCTTTCTTCTCATCAGGAACGCCGCTTTTATCAGTTCAAAAAGATGGTCTTTATCTGTTGTATCAACAGGCGGAACATCTCTCAAGATCAGCTTAATTACAGACGACCATACCTTCGGTGCAGGTACAAAAGCTTCAGGCGGCACATCTACTACTTTTTCGGTTTCGCAGTAATAATTTACACTGTATGTGATAGCGCCGCAGTTTTTACCGCCGGGTGCAGCGGTGAGTCTGTCTGCAACTTCTTTTTGCACCATTACGGTTATACTTTCAAAACCGGGGTTCTCTTCTAAAAGTTTCATCACAATGGGCGTGGTGATATAGTACGGAAGGTTTGCCACTACACTCACCTTTTCGCCGTTGAACTCTTCGTCTACAAGTTCCTGTAAATTTACTTTCAGTATGTCTTTATTTATAATTTTTACATTGTCAAACTCTGCTAAATTTTCTGACAACATCGGAATCAATGATGTATCGATTTCTACCGCTACGACCTTTTTTGCACTTTTGGCAAGGCGTGTAGTAAGAGCGCCTGCACCGGGTCCGATTTCCAGTACATTGGTCTCGCCGTCTACTACAGACGCATAGATGATTTCATCCAAAATATTGTCGTCCGTCAAAAAGTTCTGACCTAGTGCTTTATTGAAATGGAGATTGTTGTCTCTCATCTGTTTTTTCAGTGTTTTTTTGTTGTCGTGCATTTTATCACCTTTTTCCTTTGTGAGATGATTGTTTTTTATGATTTATATAATCACAACTATATAAAATCCGGCATATCATATATGAAAAGATTTTATAGGAGATTTATATGTTTAATAATTCTGTACTGTATATCAAAAAAAGACCTTATGCATATGCAAAAATAAAAGGAAACAATGACTACCCGAATATTAACGGTATTGTTTACTTTTACAAAGTACGGGAAGGTGTACTGGTTTCCATTCAACTTAAAGACTTACCTGTATCTGATGACATTTGCAAAAAACCTATATTTGCAGTTCATATACACAGCGGTGGAAGTTGTACGGGCAATAACACAGACCCATTTGCAGATGCTATGACACACTACAATCCCAACGATTGTGCTCATCCTTACCACGCAGGAGATTTGCCACCTGTATTCGGTGTTGATGGGCTTGGTTTTTCTGTATCTCTGACAAACCGATTTTCTGCCAAAGAAATAATAGGAAAAACCATTATAATCCACGCCTCACCGGATGATTTTACAACTCAACCCGCCGGTAATTCAGGCACAAAAATTGCTTGCGGTGTAATTACACCTGTATATTAAGCGACTTCCGCTTAATATACAGTTTCTTGGTTGCTCATGTCAAGACTGGCTAAAAAGTTTTATCTATGAATTCACTTTGTGAATTCATTTTACCATAAAAAAAGTCATTTTTCAATATTTCGTTGATTTTCATAATTTTTTATGTTATGATTGATGGAAAGGAAGTGAAAATGTGAATTTAGACAATGTATTTTATAGATTAAAGGATGCAGGAGAGATTAAGCTCTGTGTTCTGTTTTGTTTAAGATATGCGGACGAGCCATTATCCGACAGCGACTTAAAACACTTGATGTTAAGTGCTACATCAGTTGATTTTTTGGAATTGTGCGGAATTATAGATACGCTCATTCCTGATAATTTCGTAAAAAAGGTGTGGCGTGATGAAACAGAAATGTACACTCTCACCGAGCAGGGAAAAGATACGATAGATGTTTTTGACGACAAAATAATGGCAAGTGTAAGAGCGTCAATAAAATCTACCATCGACGAATACTTAAACCGCGAAGGTCCGAAAGCACAGATCAAGTGCGTTGTTACCCCTGCAGAAAAAGACTTATATAATGTGGATGTGGAAATCACAGAAGGTAAAAAAACTCTTCTTAAAATGACCGTATTCACAGGAAACAAAGAAAAAGCCGCAAGGTATGCCCGTGGATTCAGAAAGAATCCCATGGAATTTTACACAGAAGTTATCGGTGCATTGGCAAAATTAGCCGAAGACGCTGAAAAAAAAGAAGAAGAATAGTAAATATAAAAGCCACCGCTAATGCGGTGGCTTTTTATACTAAATCAAGGCTGATGAGAAAAAGATGCAGAATGGACAAACTGAACCTAAGGGATACCCGAAGCTGTACATAGGTAC
>JAZOSI010000043.1:0-2906 GCA_045657065.1 Congzhengia sp.
TTTGTTTGAGATAAATCATATTTTCAGGATTGAGTATTATTCCACCACCGGTTGAAATAACGGTATTTTTATAATTTTTACTGATGTATTCACATGTTTCTGTTTCAAGTTTCCTGAAATATTTTTCTCCTGATTTTTCAAAAATTTCAGCTACAGTCAAACCTTCTTTCTTTTCAACGAACGAATCGATATCAAGAAATGCTTTTTTAAGTTTATACGATAAAGCTTTGCCTATAGTGGTTTTGCCTGCACCAGACATTCCTATTAAGACTATGTTTTTATTCATTTTCTTTGCCCTTCTGCTTTATTGATATTTTGCTAAGCGTATACTTTAGCCTCCAGAATCATATCAAGAAGCACTATCGCAAGAGAGGCTTCAATCGCAGGAATAGCTCTCTGAACAATACACGGATCGTGACGACCCGAAATCTGCGCTTTGACGTTTTCTTTTGTTTTGATATTAACTGTTTCCTGCTCTTTTGCAATTGACGGTGTTGGTTTTATGCCAACTGTCAAAACAATAGGCATACCATTTGTTATTCCACCGTTTATTCCGCCGTTATTGTTTGTTTTTGTGTAAATTTTTTCTCCATCTGTATAGAAACTATCATTTGCTTCAGAACCATACATTTCAGAAAAAGCTTTTCCAATACCAAATTCGACAGATTTTACTGCCGGTATAGAAAATAGCAATGACGACATTCTGCTTTCTACTGAATCGAAGAACGGAAACCCAATACCGGCTTTTACGCCGCAAATAACGACTTCTATACTTCCACCTATAGAATCACCTTTCTCTTTCGCAGCCAGGATTTCTGTTTTTGCTTTTTCTCCGGCGCTTTTGTTAATAAAAGGTAATGTTTCATTCTTTAATTCTTTGAGAATATCAGTATCAGGATTAGCTATGTCGAGCTTAGAATCATATGCAGTTCCGATGTTTTTAATATGAGAATAAATCTCTACATTTTCTTTTTTGATTATTTGTTTTGCTATCGCTCCTGCAAAAACTATTGGGGCTGTAAGTCTACCTGAAAAATGCCCGCCACCACGATAGTCATTAAAACCGTTATACCTTACATTCCCTGTATAATCTGCGTGAGACGGTCTTAAAATTTCAGAGTTGTAGTCTTTTGATTTTGTATTATTATTTCGTATAATAGCACAAATAGGTGTTCCTGTTGTTTTGCAGTCAAAAACACCACTTAATATTTTAGGAATATCATTTTCGTTTCGTGGAGTTGAAAAATCATTTTTGCCCGGAGCTCGCCGTGACATTTCAAACATTATTTCGTCCATATCTAATTCAACGCCGGATGGTACACCGTCAATTACAACGCCTATTCCGGCAGAATGAGACTCTCCGAATAAAGTAATTTTAAAAATTTTGCCATAACTACTTGACATATTCGATTTTCCCTCCTAATTCTTCAAATTTTTCCCAAAAATCGGGATAAGATTTTTTTACACTTCCATAGCCATAAAGTCTGATTTCATCTGTTGTTACAGTAGATGCAATTGCCATAGTCATTGCAATTCTATGGTCGTTATGAGCGTCAACAATGCCGCCGTGAAGTTCGGTTTTGCCAAAAACCGTTAGCGAATCTTCCTTTTCTTCTATTTTGGCTCCGAGTTTTTTTAGTTCGGTTGTTATCGCAGAAAGTCTGTCGCTTTCCTTTAATCGCAAGCGTTTTGCACCTGTAATATGAGTTATTCCTTCTGTCTGTGTCGCTAAAAGTGTAATTATCGGCACAAGGTCAGGAATCTGACTTACATTAATAGAACGTTCAGCATCAGAACTTCTCATTATATCGATTATATCAAGTATTTCTTTGTCACCCTGGTATGAATCATCTGAAACATTCAAAATCTCGATGTTGCTGCCTAAAGCATTTGCTACATAAAAGAACGCAGCCTGAGAATAGTCGCCCTCTACACTATAATCTGTGGCTCTATATTCCTGATTTCCCTTGATTTTAAAATGTCCCAAATCGGAACTTTTTTCGATTTGAATACCGAATTTCGACATCATATCTATTGTCATTTCTACATACGGTGCAGATTCCAACAGAGTTGTTATGAAAATTTCGCTATCAACAGAAAGCATAGATAAACCAAGTAAAAGACCTGTGATATATTGTGAACTTACATTGCCTGCAAGTTCGTATTTGCCACCATGCAACTTTCCGGACAAATACAGCGTGTCATCTTTTTTTGTGTACGAAATTCCTTCTTTATCAAAAATTTTAAAATAATCATCAAGCGGTCTTTCCATAAGTCTTCCCTTGCCCGAAACAGAGAAACTTCCACCTATAGCAAGAGCAATCGGAATAATGAATCTGAGTGTTGAACCTGACTCGTTACAATATATTTCTACGTTGTTAAGTTCTTGTGCTTTACATATTCCTGTTATTTCCACACAATCTTCTGTCGTTGTTATTTTGGCACCAAGAACAGAAACCGCAGAAAGCGTTGCCAGAATATCCTCGCTATATGATAATTTTGAAATTTTTGATTCTCCCGAAGATAAAGCCGCACATAAAATAGCGCGGTGCGCCGCACTTTTTGAAGGCGGCGCACTCACGGTACCTGAAAGCTTTTTCGGGATGATTGTTACATAGTTAGACATGTAATCACCTGTTATCTTAATGTTACCCCGAGTTTTTCTGAAAGTTCTTTTAAAATACTTTCGATAATGGGGTTAATATCTTCGTCTACCAATGTTTTGTTTTCATCTCTGAAAACGATAGAATATGCCATTGATTTTTTGTTTTCGGGAATCTGATTACCTTTCTATACATCAAACAATGTTAATGATTCAAAGATGTTTCCTGATTTTTTCTTGATGATGTTTTCAAACTGAGCCGCTAAAACTTCATCATCAGCAATCAAAGCCAAATCTCTTTGTA
>JAZOSI010000044.1:0-5488 GCA_045657065.1 Congzhengia sp.
TAAGATGGGTAAAGAAGTTCGTCCCAACATTCACTGCGGTATCTGTGGTGAACACGGTGGCGACCCTGTGTCAGTAGAATTCTGCCACAACATCGGTCTTGACTATGTATCATGCTCACCTTTCCGTGTTCCGATTGCAAGATTAGCAGCGGCACAGGCAGCTATTAAAGCTTCCAAATAATCACGATTGGTGAAGGCTGGTAAAAATCATCCAGACCATCAAAAAACAAAATATCAATAACTTGATATATTAAATGAGAAAGCACTCGGCTTGCCGAGTGCTTTTGATTTTATGTTTTTTGATTATGAATGACTGAAACCCTCGGCGTATACACATACGCCTTCGGGGTACACCCTCCGGTTTCATTCATCCATTCTGAAAGATTTTTCCTCAGCCTTTGTCGGCTGATAAAAATAGCATAAAAAACTTAATATTCAACATAATAGCTATAAATTTCCCAATCAGCTATGTCTATAAAATATTTTTTCAAATCTTCGTCTGATTTAAGTTTGGGGTTTGCAAATATCAGAGAAATATCCATGTTGGGATATTCCTTAGCGGCAACCAAAACCCTCTCAGCAAAAAGCTCGTCTTCAGGGTAGCGTTTTCCCGTAACAAATGTGGTGCATCCGCGGGAAATTGCATTGTCTATTTCTCCGTCAAAGTGTTTTTTTAAATCTTTTGCGTTTTCTTTTTCGTGAATGTTCATAAAGCAACAAACCATAATAAATTCCTCGTTTCTTTTTAAAATTTATTTGTTTGCACTCATTATTTTTTCCGGAAAATAAAAAAGGTGCGCAGACCGAACTGCGCACCATAAAAACGCAGCCTCGGTTCAATGCGCTAACATATTACTTTGCATCCATAAAGATTAAAGTGAACCAGAGGTACGCTTTTTACATATACGTACCTTTATGGATACAAAAATATTCATAATATGTTAGCAAAACCAATATACCATAAAATTTGACAAATTACAAGTCTTTTTATGTTTCATTTTGCGATATGATGTTTCATTTTAATTTTTATAAAATTTTCCATTTTTAAATTTAAATGCTTGTATTTAAAAATCAAATCTGTCAATAATATAACCGAAAGATAAATTGCGGAGAGAAAAATGGAAAACAAAGATTTCTTTTTAATTAAAAAATGCGATGGGCTTCATGGCGAAGTGACAGTTTCAGGGTGCAAAAATGCAGCGCTTCCCATAATGGCAGCGACCCTTTTAGTGGGCGGAAAAACAGTCTTAAAAAATGTTCCTGACTTAACTGATGTTGCTGCTATGTGCGAGATTTTAAACTGCTTTGGGGCAAAAATTGAGCATAAAAACAAAAACGAAATTGAAATAGATACAGAAAATATTGCCCACACCATAGCACCCTATGATTTGACTTCGAAACTACGAGGTTCGTTTTTGGTAATGGGACCAATGCTTGCCCGAATGAAAAAGGTAAGACTTTCACTTCCCGGAGGTTGTCCCATAGGCTCGCGACCTGTTGATTTGCACCTTAAGGGTTTTGCCGATTTGGGTGCAACGGTTTCAAAAGGTTACGGCTTTGTGGAAGTGAAGTGCGAAGAACTGACAGGTGCGAAAATCTATCTTGACTTTCCCAGTGTAGGAGCAACGGAAAATATTCTTATGGCGGCAGTATTTGCAAAGGGTACAACAACCATCGAAAACGCTGCTGCAGAGCCGGAAATATCTGACCTTGCAAATTTTCTCAATAAAATGGGGGCGCGTATCTCGGGTGCAGGAACTGACACGATTACTGTTAATGGTGTAAAAAAATTAAAGAGCGTAAAATACAGTATTATGCCTGACAGAATAGAAGCAGGTACATTTATGGTGGCGTCAGCACTAACTTGCGGCGATGTTTTAATAAAAGGGATAATCCCCGAGCATATAAAACCCCTGACCGCAAAGTTGTTGGAAATGGGTGCCGATATTGAAGTATTTGAAAATTCAATAAGAGTGAGAGCAGAAAAAATGTGCACATCAAAAGATGTAAAGACATTGCCTTTTCCCGGGTTTCCTACTGATATGCAGGCGCAAATGATGTCACTTTTGGCGCTTTCCAAAGGAACGGGAATAGTGACGGAAACAATTTTTGAAAACCGTTTTATGCATGCAGGGGAGCTGTGCCGTATGGGTGCTCAAATCAAGGTTGAGGGACATTGTGCCATAGTTGAGGGCAAACGGTCGTTGTCAGGGGCAAAAGTTACCGCATCAGACCTTCGTGCAGGGGCGGCACTCGTCTTGGCAGGACTCGCAGCAAAAGGAGAAACAGAAGTTTTTGATATCCGACATATTGACCGAGGGTATGAAAACTTTGATATAAAACTTAAAAATTTAGGTGCTAATATAGAAAGAATAGAAAGAACTCCTTTGCATTGAGCAAAGGAGTTCTTTAAAATAAAGACATCACATAGTATATAATTCCTGCAACAAATCCTGAAGTTATGCCATATACCAGAACAGGTCCTGCTACGGTAAACATTTTAACTGCAAGCCCCAACACAAGACCCTCAGCTTTAAATTCGATAGCAGGGGAAGCAACCGCATTTGCAAATCCCGTAATAGGCACGATAGTACCTGCGCCGGCATATTTTGCTAAACTGTCATATATACCAAATCCCGTCAAAAGCGCACCAAGAAAAACCATGGTAGAAGAGGTGAGCATTGAGATGTGGTCTTTGCAAAAACCTAAAAAATCATAAAAATTAAAAATTGCCTGGCCGATGGTGCATATTGCTCCGCCAAATAAAAAAGCAAGAATTATATCCTTTAAAAGCGGCGAGTTGGGTGTCATTTTATCCACGTAATTTGAATATTCTTTGTTTGTCATATTTTTCTCCTTTGAATATGATGCATTATACTAAAAGTGTGACGGACGCAAGCTCTTTTTCGCTTTTATATGAAATTTCAGCAAGAACCGACGCGAAAACCACCATAATCATAAGAACAACAACGGCTGTGCGAACTGTTTTCAACGATAAAATTTTGTGCATTTTACCACCTCCTTGTACTTATTTTTCGAAAAAACACTACAAATATTCTAAAAAGTGAAAAAAGAGTGAATAAATTGAAAATAATACTTGAAAAAAACAGTAAAACTGTGCTATAATACAATGACGAGAAGTTTTAAACAGGGAGGACACAATTGTGGCAGCAAAATTAGACAAAAAAGAAAAAAATACTGTTGAATTTACTATAACAGTAGAAAACGCAAAATTCGTGGAAGCAGTAGACGCAGCATTCAGAAAGAATGTAAAGAAAATTGCTATCCCCGGCTTCAGAAAGGGTAAAGCACCCAGAAAATTAATCGAAAAAACATACGGCGAAGGCGTATTCTATGAAGAAGCAGTTGACGCACTTTTACCTGATGCATATGATGCAGCAGTTAAAGAAATGGGTATCGACCCCGTTGATATGCCCAAAGTAGAAGTTGCAGAAATCGGCAAAGACAAAGATTTAGTAATAAAGGGCAGTGTTACAGTTAAACCTGAAGTTAAACTCGGCGAATATAAAGGTTTAAAACTTGAAGAAACAGTACATACTGTAACTGACAAGGAAGTAACAGAAGAACTCGCACGCCGTCAGGAAAGAAATTCAAGACAGGTAACAGTTGAGGACCGTGCAGTAGCTGCAGGTGACATCGCAAACATCGACTTCGAAGGTTTTGTTGACGGTGTAGCATTCGCAGGCGGTAAAGGCGAAGGTTATGATTTAACAATCGGCAGCGGCAACTTCATCCCCGGTTTTGAAGACCAGATTATCGGAAAAAATATCGGTGACGAATTCGATGTAAACGTTACATTCCCCGAAGATTACCATGCAGAAGAATTAAAAGGCAAAGCTGCAACATTCAAAACAAAAGTAAACTCTATCGCAGTTAAAGAATTACCTGCATTAGATGATGAATTTGCAAAAGACGTAAGTGAATTTGATACATTAGACGAATTAAAAGCTGATATCAAAGCAAAATTACAGGAATCAGCAGATGCTCGTACAAAGCAGGAAAAAGAAAACACAGCAATCGATGCAGTAATCGATGCTATGGAAGTTGATGTTCCTGATTGCATGGTTGAATCAAGAATCGAAAGCACAATCAGAGAAAACAATGCAAGAATGGCCCAGCAGGGTATTTCATTCGAACAGTACTTAGGTTTCATGGGTACAACAGTTGACCAGTTCAAAGAACAGGTAAAACCCAATGCTTTACTTCAGGTTAAAGGCACACTTGCTTTAGAAGAAATTGCAAAACTTGAAAAATTAGAAGCAACAGACGCTGACATCGACGAACAGTTACAGAAGATGGCAGACGCTTACAACATGGAACTTGCTAAGGTAAAAGAGTTTATGCGCGATGAAGACATCGAAGCATTAAAATCTGATATCAAAATCACAAAGGCTATGGATTTCTTAGTAGAAAACGCTACATGGACAAAAGCTAAGAAAACAGCAGCTAAAAAGCCTGCGGCAAAGAAAGAAACATCAGAAGAAGCTCCCAAGAAGACAACAACAAAGAAAGCTTCTGAAACAGCTGAAAAGAAAACAACAACCAAAAAAGCTTCTACAACAACAGCTAAAAAAGAAACAGCTGAAAAGAAGCCCGCTGCAAAAAAGACAACAACAACAAAGTCAACAACAGCAGCAAAAAAGACAACAACAAAAAAGGCAGAAGACAAGTAATTTGACGACGGTTTCATAAACAGAAAGGGAAGTATTATGAGCTTAGTACCGGTAGTAGTGGAACAGACCAGCAGAGGAGAACGCTCCTATGATATCTATTCCAGATTATTAAAAGACAGAATAATCTTCTTAAGTGAAGAGGTAAATGACGTTACAGCAAGTTTAGTTGTAGCACAGATGTTGTTTTTAGAAGGGGAAGACCCTGATAAAGATATTCAGTTTTACATCAATAGCCCCGGTGGCTCAATCACTTCGGGTATGGCAATTTACGACACAATGCAGTATATCAAATGCGATGTGTCAACAATCTGCGTAGGTATGGCAGCATCTATGGGTGCATTTTTACTTGCGGCAGGCACACCTGGAAAGAGATACGCACTTCCCAATAGTGAAATTATGATTCATCAGCCCTTAGGCGGTATGCAGGGCCAGGCAACAGATATCAAAATCCACGCCGACAGAATCATAAGAATCAAAAATACGCTGAATGAAATTTTAGCACAGCGTACAGGAAAACCGTTAGAAACCATTCAGGCGGACACAGAGCGTGACAACTTTATGTCAGCGTTGGAAGCCAAAAATTACGGTCTTATTGACCACGTTATCGAATCAAGAAACGAAACATTAAAATAATAAGGTAAACTAAAAAGGGACTGGTTTTATCAGTCCCTTTTTAAAACCGACAAGTCTAAGAAAGGCAAAGGTATATCATATATGTCAAATATCAACGAAAGACCTGCACTTCGTTGCAGTTTCTGTGGAAAAAGTGAAAACGAAGTAGTGCGTATGTTTGA
>JAZOSI010000045.1:0-9180 GCA_045657065.1 Congzhengia sp.
TAGTTGTTGAAAATACAAACAAAATAGCAGATTTAATCGAAGAAGTGCGTCCTATTCCTAAAGATACATATCCACCTGAAATGCCAGGTGCGACAGAAGACATTCAGAGAATGTCTGATGAACGTGCTCATGAAATATACGGCGAAGTTTTACCTGATATAGTTAAACAGAGAATGGAAAAAGAACTTGTGCCGATTATAAAATACGGTTTTTCTGTTATGTATATGATTGCTCAAAAACTTGTTACAAAGTCTTTGAGTGATGGATACTTAGTTGGTTCACGAGGATCAGTTGGCTCATCTTTTATTGCATATCTTATAGGCATTACAGAAATCAACTCATTGCCGCCACACTATATTTGTCCCAAATGTAAAAATGTAGAATTCATAACAGACGGTTCTGTGAGCTGTGGTGCAGACCTTGACGATAAAGATTGTCCCAAGTGCGGACATAAGTATAAAAAAGAAGGGTACGATATACCGTTTGAAACCTTCCTTGGTTTTGACGGAGACAAAGAACCTGATATAGACTTAAACTTCTCAGGTGAATACCAGAGTGTAGCTCATAAATACACAGAAGAACTTTTCGGTGTAGGGCATGTTTACCGTGCGGGTACAATCGGTACTCTTGCGGATAAAACCGCATATGGCTATATTAAAAAATACGCCGAAAAGAAGGGTATATCTTTAAACAAAGCAGAAGAATTGAGATTGTCTCAAGGTATAGTAGGTGTAAAAAGAACCACAGGACAGCACCCCGGTGGTGTTATGATTGTGCCTAAAGCCAATGAGATATATGAATTCTCACCTATTCAACATCCTGCAAACGACAACGAAACCGATATCATAACAACTCACTTCGATTATCATTCAATCAGTGGTAAGTTGTTAAAACTTGATATACTCGGGCACGATGATCCGACTATGATAAGAATGCTTGAGGATCTTACGGGATTAGATGCAAAAACCAATCCCATAGATGACAAGCCTACTATGAGTCTTTTTATTACAACGGAAGCATTAGGCATTACTGCAGATGATATCGGCACACCTGTCGGCACATTTGCAGTACCTGAATTCGGTACAAGATTCGTTCAGCAGATGCTGATTGAAACAAAACCCACGACATTCGGTGAATTGATACGAATTTCAGGTCTTTCTCACGGTACTGATGTATGGACAAACAATGCACAGGAGCTTGTGCGCGACGGCGTAGCAAAACTACCTGAAGTTATCTGTACCCGTGATGATATTATGTTGTATTTGTTGCTTCATAATTTACCGCCTCTTGAATCCTTTAAAATTATGGAAAAGGTAAGAAAAGGTAAAGGATTATCACCTGAAGATGAAATTCTGATGCGTGAAAACAATGTGCCCGAATGGTACATTTCTTCGTGTAAAAAGATTAAATATATGTTCCCGAAGGCTCACGCTGCAGCCTATGTAACTATGGGATTCAGAATAGCTTATTTTAAGGTGCATTATCCTATTGCATTTTATATTGCATATTTTACTGTTCGTGCTACAGAATTTGATGCAGACCTTATGTTAAGGGGAAAAGAGCGTGTTACCACGGCTATGGCTGAAATAAGTGCGCTTCCTAATCCTACTCAAAAAGAAAAGAACCTTATGACAATTTTAGAAGTTGTAAACGAAATGTATGCACGCGGAATTTCGCTTTTACCTGTTGACCTTTACAAGTCTCATGCGACAAAGTTTGTAGAAGAAGACGGCGCAATAAGACCGCCTTTGAATGCCATCAACGGCGTTTCTGATGCGGTAGGACAGGCTATTGTTGACGCAAGAGAAAACGGTGGACCGTTTATTTCATCAGAAGACCTTATGAGGCGTGCAAAAATTGGTAAAGCAATAGTTGATAAACTGAAAGAATATGATGTTTTATCGGATGTACCGGATACGAACCAGATAACTTTTTTTGATTTTTAATCATAGAGAAAGGATAGATTTCATGCTTAAAAGACCGCTTATGTATATATCGTTGTCTTTTGTTGCAGGAATGTATATTCTTTCAGCGATTTCTTTAGAAAATGCGATTCTTATTTCTGCAGTAGTGATTATCGCTTTAATTTTACTGCTTATAAAGAAGTTTTGTATGAAGAATACAATACTTCTTTTGGTGTGTGCACTCGTTTTTGTTTCGGGTTGTACTTATTATGACTTTACAAATGATATTAAAGGCAAGACCCTTTACAATTACAGAGAAAGATACAGCATACTTGAAGCAGAAGTAATCACGACGCCCGTAGTAACCGCTAAAACAGTTTCGTTTATTGCGGATGTCAGTACTATAAAATGCGGAAAAGATACTGTTTCTTGTAATGACAAAATAAGAATGTCACACTTTATTGACGACAAAGTAGGGTTAGAAAATATTTCAATACCTGAAATGAACGATATTGTTTCTGTGGGTGCTGTGGTTTATATTCCTGACGGTGCTATGAATACGGACACGTTTGATTATAGCCGTCACCTTAAAAGCGACGATGTTTTCTTTCAGGGTGAAATTAACCTTGAAAATCTCGCTGTAATTAGAACCAACAGAGATAAGATTTCGTATAAATGGGAAAAATTCAGACAAAAATGCATTAGCTTTTTCGATATGTTTCCGAGTGATGAAAGTGCAGTTTTAAAAGCCTTCGTATTAGGTGATAAATCCTGCTTAACACCTGAAATTAAAGAAAGTTTTTCGGGAAGCGGACTGTCCCATATACTTGCGGTGTCCGGACTGCATGTTTCTTTGTTTATTGTGGCACTGGCAGAACTTCTTAAGATATTTGAGACGTCGAGAAAAAAGCAGATTGTAGCTTCAATATTAGGAAGTGTGTTTTTCGTGTTCTTTACCGGTGCTTCAGTTTCGGCACTACGCGCAGGCGTTATGGGTGTTATGGCGTTAGTGGCAAAATTGATATACCGAAGAGCAGACTCCATGACGGTGTTATCAATGGTTGCTGCGCTATTTTGCTTGTTCAATCCCAATGTGATATATGATGCTTCGTTTATGTTGTCGTTTGGTGCGACGGCAGGAATTTTAATTTTCTTTGAAAGTATATCTACATTTTTTGCACCCGCATACCTGAAATTCAAAGACAGAAAATTGCTACATAAACATTTAAAGGCGTTTTTCGATGTGTCTTCTGTTGGTATAGCCGCCCAAATGTTTATCATTCCGATACTCGTTCGTATGTTCAACGGTTTTTCTGTAATGTCGGTGATTTCCACAGTTACGATAAGTGCGTTGTTAATGCCTGCTTTGATAGGCGGAATACTTTTTTGTATGTTGAGTTTTATTTCAGCAAACGTGGCTGCGCCATTTGGCGGAATGGTATTTGTTGCTGCCAAAATAATGATTGCTGTTTCTAAATTTTTTGGAGGATTTACATTCTCAAAGGTAATCTTTGGAAAAGTTACACCGTTTTTAGTTTTGCTATATTCTACGGCAGTAGCATTCTTTATATTTGCTGTACGAAAGGATAAACTGAAATCTTTAGTTTCTCTTATGTGTACTGCATTGCTTACCTTAGTATATCTGATAAATTCGTATATGAATTACAATATCGCACAAGTCTCTTTTATAAATGTAGGGCAGGGCGATTGTACACTTATAAAAGCGCCTGGTAACTGCGATGTTTTGGTTGATGCAGGTGGTTATGCACAGAGCGAAACCACAGGTGAATATGTGATTTATCCTTATCTTATTAAAAATGGTGTATATGATATAGAGTATGTGATACTATCGCATCTGCACGCAGATCACATAGTAGGACTTTATGATCTGATGGATTTGATGAAAATTAAAAATATCGTCATTTCACGTGCCGAAGCTGATACGGAAGATGGACAGAAAATACTTTCAAAAGCATATAATCTTGGAATACCTATAACATATTTTGAACACGGTGATGTAATTTTTCTGAATGAAGATATTAAAATATCTGCAATTGCACCTGATAAGAAACAACTTGAAATTTCGGACAATGACAACGATAAATCACTGGTTGCAAGGCTTGATTACGGAGAAAATTCGTTTCTTTTTACGGGAGATATAACTTCGGAAACGGAAAAATACATTTTGCATTATTATCCGGATATGATCGAGGCTGATGTGTTGAAAGTTGCACATCACGGTTCAGAGGAATCGACCTGTGAAGAGTTTATAAACGCTGTAAACCCCGAATATGCTTATATACCGGTAGGAAAAAATAATTCTTTTGGTCATCCGTCAGGCGATGTCCTAGAGCGACTTCGTGATGTTGAAGTATACAGAGCAGACCGAAATCGTGATGTTACATTTTATTTTAATGATGAAAATATCAAAGGTATAAAATATTCTAAAAAACAGTAGGAGGTTTTTATGAATTACGAAGATTTTAAAAAGTATGTAAAAAAAGAAAATATCGATAAAAACATATTCTTACTGTATGGTGACGAAGTGTTCTTAAAAAATCACGGCAAAAAAGCACTTTTGGACAGGATTTCACCCGATGCTATGTCAGAGTTCAATATATTTACATATGACGGAAAGAAGTATGATTTGGTATCTGTAAAAGAGGCTATTGAAGCCTTGCCTGTGTTTTCTGATAAAAAGCTTCTAATTTTTAATAATTCAGGTATATTTTTAGTATCAGGAAGCGACGCTGCAACAAAAGAATACAAAGTGTTCTGGGAAGAAATCATTGACGAAATACCTGAAGATGTTTATATAGTATTTGATGAGACGAAAATTGACAAACGAAACGGATTATATAAAAAGCTTTTAAAGAATGATTCAGTTATTGAATTTGATTACTTATCAGAACCTCAAATGATCAACTGGACAATGGGACTTTTTAAAACAATGGGAAAAGCCATAAGTCCTCACGATGCGAAGTATCTGATAGATATAACTCAGGATGGTATGACAGCGGTCAAAAGAGAAGCAGAGAAGATTTCGGCATTTACCCAAGGAAAAACAGAGATTACCCGAAAAGACATCGATGCAGTAACTGTACCTGTAGTAGAGAACAGAGTGTTCGATATGGTAGACGCTATTCTTTCTAAGAATACCGAAGCTGCACTTAAGTTGTTAAATGATTTGCTTGTTTTAAAAGAGGACGAAACCAGAATTTTAGGAGCGATTTCTGCAAATGTTGATAAACTGCTCACTGTAAAACTTCTTAACGAAGAGAAGACAGATAAATCGATAATCGCATCTAAAACTAAAATACCGCCTTTTGTGGTAAGCAAATACATCTCTTTAAGCGCAAAATACAGTACAGATGTATTGAAAAATCTGCTGACAAAATGTGTAGAATCAGATAGATTATTTAAACTAACACGCTCTGATAAAGCCGTTATTTTACAGACTTTTATTGCAGAGTTTACTACTAATTAATAATTTCACAAAAAGTTCACAATTTAGCACTTGACTTTTATTTGGTCAAGTGCTAAATTTATATTAGCACTCAAAGATGATGAGTGCTAACAAAGAGGTGAAAACATGGAATTAAACGAAAGAAAACGCAAAATTCTTAACACCATTATAAATGAATACATCTCATCAGCGGAGCCTATCGGTTCTCGTCATATTGCTAAGCACGCCGACATTGGTCTTTCAAGTGCAACAATCCGAAATGAAATGGCAGACCTTGAGGAAATGGGCTATCTGGAACAGCCTCATACTTCAGCGGGCAGAATTCCGTCTGACAAAGGTTACAGATTTTATGTAAATGAGCTTATGGGTGGATACGAAGCAACCCAGCAGGACATCGACTTGTTGGCTGCTGCAATGACTGTAAAGATACATCAGTTTGACAAAGTAATCAAACAAGCTTCAAGCCTTCTGTCACAGTTGACAAACTACACTGCATTTTTGGTTACACCCGAAATGAAACACGGAGCGATCAAAACCATAGAGCTTGTTCCGATTGATGCAAATTCGATGCTTATCATTCTTGTGACTAACGAAGGTATAATGAAGAATAAACGCGTAATAATTCCTAAAGGTGTAAATTCTGAATATCTTCCCAAAATATCGGCTATGCTTAAAGAAAAGCTTTCAGGACTTGCTTTAAATGAAATCGGAGTTAAAAAGATAAATGAAATCAAAGTTGCCTTGGGTAATAACGGCGAATTGATTTTCCCTGTTTTGGAATTCATTTCAGAAATTATAGATGACATACAAAAAGAAACTGAAGTTTACCTTTCAGGCGTTTCAAATATCTTTAATTTCCCTGAATACAGAGACATAGGAAAAGCTAAAGAGTTTATAGAATTTCTTGATGATAAGAGTTCTATTACAAAGGCAGTTTCTGATATAGCCGAAGATGATAACAAGGTTATTCAGATTAAAATAGGCAAAGAAAACGACCTTGATATTATGCAGAATTTAAGTTTAGTTACTGCGAATTACCATATCGGCGGTCGTACAACCGGACGAATCGGCATTATTGGTCCTACGAGAATGAACTACTCAAAAGTAGTTGCAAATATAAATCAAATCTCACAATACCTTGAAAAGCTTTTAAATGAGATTTATTTTGATGACAATGGAGAGTGATAACGGTGGCAAAAAAAACTACCAACGAAAATATAGAAAACATAAACGAAGAAATCAAAACTGAAGAAGTAGAAGAAGAAACTGAAGTTGCAGAAGTTGAGGAAAAAGAAACAATCGAAAAAGAGAAATATGACGAACTCTACGACAAGCATTTAAGACTTATGGCTGAATTCGACAATTTCAAAAAAAGAACCCAAAAAGAAAAAGAAGAATTAGGCGCATTTGCTACTGTAAATACAATCGAGAAGTTGCTTCCTGTAATTGACAATCTGGAACGCGCAATTTCAAGCATCGAAGAAAAAAACACATTTTCTGACGGTGTAGAGATGGTTTACAAACAGCTGATCGAAATTCTTGAAAAAATTGGCGTTGAAGAAATCGAAAGCGTCGGAAAAGAATTCGATCCTAATATCCACAACGCAGTGATGCATGTAGAAGATGAAGAAGCGGGTTCGAACATAATTGTAGAAGAATTTATGAAAGGTTATAAATTCAAAGATAAAGTTATAAGATACTCAATGGTAAAAGTTGCAAACTAAATTAGTTAATTATTATTTGTTTTATATAGGAGGAAAAAATTATGGCAAAAATTATTGGTATTGACTTAGGTACAACAAACTCATGTGTAGCAGTTATGGAAGGCGGCGAAGCCGTTGTAATCCCTAACGCTGAAGGCGGAAGAACAACACCTTCAGTTGTAGGTTTTTCTAAAACAGGCGAACGTTTAGTTGGTCAGGTAGCAAAAAGACAGGCTGTTACAAACCCTGACAAAACAATCATTTCTATTAAAAGAGAAATGGGTAACTCTACAAAAGTTCAGATTGATGATAAAAGCTATTCACCCCAGGAAATTTCAGCAATGATTTTACAGAAATTAAAAGCAGACGCAGAAAGCTATCTTGGTGAACCTGTAACACACGCAGTTATCACCGTTCCTGCTTACTTTAACGACGCTCAGCGTCAGGCTACAAAAGACGCAGGTAAAATCGCAGGTCTTGAAGTGCAGAGAATTATCAACGAACCCACAGCTGCAGCTTTAGCTTACGGCCTTGATAAAGACAACGATCAGAAAATCATGGTTTACGACTTAGGTGGCGGTACATTCGACGTATCAATTTTGGAACTCGGTGACGGCATTTTTGAAGTTTTAGCTACAAATGGTAACAACAAACTCGGTGGTGATGACTTCGACCAGAGAATTATTGATTTTATGGCTGCGGAATTCGCAAAAGAAAACGGAATTGACTTAAAAGCAGACAAAATGGCTTTACAGAGATTAAAAGAAGCTGCAGAAAAAGCAAAGATTGAACTTTCAGGCGTAACATCTACAAATATCAATCTTCCTTTTATCACAGCTGATGCAACAGGTCCTAAACACCTTGATATGACTTTAACCCGTGCAAAATTCGATGAATTAACACACGATTTGGTTGAAGCTACAATGGAACCCACAAAGAAGGCTATGGCAGACGCAGGCCTTTCTGCAAGCGATATTGATAAAGTATTATTGGTTGGTGGTTCATCACGTATTCCTGCAGTTCAGGAAGCGGTTAAGAGCATCACAGGCAAAGAACCTCATAAAGGCATCAATCCCGACGAATGTGTAGCATCAGGTGCTGCAATCCAGGGTGGTGTATTATCAGGTGATGTAAGCGGTATCGTATTATTAGACGTAACACCTTTATCACTCGGTCTTGAAACATTAGGTGGAGTATTCACAAAGCTTATTGACAGAAATACAACAATCCCTGCTAAGAAATCACAGATTTTCTCAACAGCAGCAGATGGTCAGACAAGTGTTGAAATCCATGTATTACAGGGCGAAAGAGAATTTGCAGCTGATAATAAAACATTGGGCAGATTCCACCTTGATGGCATTCCTTCAGCTCCCAGAGGTGTTCCGCAGATTGAAGTAACATTTGATATTGATGCCAACGGTATTGTTCATGTTTCTGCAAAAGATATGGGTACAGGACACGAGCAGAACATCACAATTACCGCTAACACAAACCTTTCTGATGAAGAAATTGACAGAGCTGTAAAAGAAGCAGAACAGTTTGCAGCAGAAGACAAGAAAAAGAAAGAAGCAGTAGATGTAAGAAATAACGCAGACTCATTAGTATATCAGAGTGAAAAATCTATTGCAGATTTAGGCGATAAACTTGATGCAGCAGATAAAACTGCTTTAGAAGGCTTAATCAACGACCTTAAAGAAAAATTAAAGGGCGAAGATACAGAAGCAATCAAGACTGCAACAGAAGAACTTTCAAAGAAATTCTACGAAGTAAGCTCAAAAATTTATCAGGCAGCGCAGGCTACACAGGGTGCAGAAGGTGCACCTGCTAATGATGCAGCAGCTAACGATAATGTAGTAGATTCTGATTTTGAAGAAGTAGAATAATTTTTAATATCCCTAAAACCCATAGCGTATTTGCTATGGGTTTTAGGTGGTTAATAAAGGGTGACATATATGGCAGAAAAGCGAGATTTTTATGAAGTTTTAGGTGTTAACAAAGGTTCCACCGATGATGAAATAAAAAAAGCATACCGAAAACTCGCAAAAAAGTATCATCCCGATTTAAATCCTGATGATAAAACGGCAGAACAGAAGTTCAAAGAAGTGAG
>JAZOSI010000046.1:0-3075 GCA_045657065.1 Congzhengia sp.
TATGTATGATTTCAGCGCAGAAGACGGAATTTTCTCTGCAAAAATCAGTTTGAATCTAAAGTGAGAACTGCAATCTACGCCAAAAATCTGCAATCTACGCCAAACTCCCCTTTCTGGGGAGTTTTTTTATTATAATTTTTAGGGGCAGAATATGCTCTGTTTTCAGAAAAATGTGTGATTATTTGCGCAAAGGAGGCGCTGTAATTTGACAGAAAAGAAATATACAGAAGACGGCTATCTTATTGTAGCAGAAACCGATAAGTGTCCGTTATGGGAGAAAGATACAAAACCGTGCCGTGTCGGTTGGACACACGCTTGCTTCTTCTGCCGATTTACTGATTTCCGCACAGAGGAAACTATAAGACGTGCCGAAGAATCACCACGGGGCACAAAACTGTATAGCGTATGTCAAAACGAGAAAAACAAGAGAAAGGGAATCGAAAGCGATGGGTGAGATAAATAAATACGATTATTATGTTGCGCTTATCACTGTAACTGCTACCGAAGAAGCAGGACTCAAACATATGTATAAAAATTGGGAACCTCTTTTCTTGGAGGGTGACGATCAGAAATATTATCAAACATCCTTTGAACGTGGCGGTAAAACTTTTAAGGTTGTAACCGCAAGGCAGAACGAAATGGGGATGACCGCCGCAGGCGTTCTCACAATGAAGATGATTTCTGTTTTTCGTCCCAAGTATATGTTCATGGTTGGAATTGCGGCAGGAATCGCCCATAAAAATTCGGTGAATCAGATTTATGGCGACGTTGTAGTTCCTGACGTTGTATGGGACTATTCTTCGGGCAAATTCGTTTCGTCCAAAAGAGCGAATGTGTTTTTTGGCGGCGTGGGATTTATTCCGAGACCGCATTTTGTTAATACAGATGAATCGATGCTTGAAGCGGTAGAACGTGCTATGAAAAGCACAGAGAATGAATGTCACGTACATATCGGCCCTATGGCATGTGGCACAACCGTGGTGGCAAACAGCGAGATTGTAGAAAAACAAATTCATTCCCAATACGGCAATACGGCGGCTCTTGATATGGAATCATATGCGGTAATGTATGCAATAAAGGAAGCTCCCGTGCCGAGACCCAAAGGACTTATTATCAAAAGTGTGTGTGACTATGCAGACGAAGAAAAGTCCGATCAGTATCAAAAGTTTGCGGCATTTACCAGTGCGCAGTTTGCCAAGCTTTTGTATGAGAAATTTTTGAAATGAGGCGACGTGCAAAAATGAAAATTAAAAGACTTATATGCTTGCTGTTTGCACTTCTTATGACGGTCAGCCTTTTGGCAGGATGCGGTGGCAAGACGGAGCAACAAAAGAAGTTTGAAACATTTGAAGATTTCGAAAATGCAAGACTCGGTGTTCTTACCGGAAGTGTTTTTGATAAACAAACGGGGGAACTTTTCCCGGATGCAAAGAAATACAATTTTGATACGATTGTTGATTTGCTCGTAAATATTGATGAAAACAAAATTGACGGTTTTCTGGAAGACCGTGCTTTTTATTCTGCAATCGGATGGGAAAAGAGTGGATATTGTGCGATAGAAAGCGACAAAACAGCACCGAGCGAATTTGGTTTTGTTACATCAACTACCGAAAAAGGAAATAAGATAAACAAAGAACTAAATGAGTTCATTGCCAAAATGAATGAAAACGGCGGTACAAAAAAACTTGCGGATAAATGGTTCTCAGGAACAAGACCGACAGAGTTTGAAGATTATAAATCTTTAACCGGCGAAAACGGAACAATTCAAGTCGGTATGACAGACATCGATCCTCCGTTCTCTTATCAGGATGACGATGTTCTTACAGGATTTGACCTTGAATACATAATTCTTTTTGCAAGAGAATATGGCTACAAGCTTGAACTGAACACGGTTGATTTTTCATTTATTCTTGGTAGTGTTCAAACGGGTAAATATGACCTTGCTCTTGGCGGTATCACCATTACCGACGAACGTAAAGAGATGCTGAACTTTACAGATTCTCATTACCAAAGCTCTGTCATAATGGTAACAAAAGAAAGTGGTAGCGGACAGACATCTGTTTCTGATTTGTCAGACAAAAAGCTCGGTATAGTTACAGGCTCAATATTCTCAATTACCCTTCCGCCACTCTTGCCTGATGCGACATATTTAGAGTTCAATAATTATTCGGATGTTATTTCGGCATTGGAAAACGGTAAGATTGATGCTTTCCCGACAGATGAGTCGATATACAAATCTATGCTTTGGGAAGGAAGCTCGGTTGACCGAATTGATGAATCTATCGCCGTGAGCGACTACGGAATGATTTTCCCCAAAGGGAAAAATACCAAACTTCAAAAAGAGATCAATGATTACCTTGCCAAAACAAAAGCAGACGGAACGCATAAAGCCTTGGAAGATAAATGGTTTGGCGATAAAGAGCCGACAGAATTTGTTTCCTACGATGATTTAAAAGACATAAACGGCACGATCATAATTGGCATCGCCTCCGACTCAAAACCCTTTGTGTACCTGAAAAACGGCAAGCTTGCCGGCTTTGATATTGAATTTATCACAGCTTTTGCACAAGCTTACGGCTACAAGCTCCAGTTTGAGGATACTGCCTTTGCCGCCATTATGGCAGGCATTAGCTCCGGTAAATATGATATTGGTATGTCCGGCATTACCATCACCGAGGAAAGAAAGGAAAGCGTTGACTTTTCTGACATTTATCACACTGAAGACCTTGTTTTTGTAATAAAAAAAGAAATCGGTGCAGATGACCTTTCTCAGTTCAACAATGCCTCCCTCGGTGTTGTCACGGGTTCACTCTACGGCGGATATTCTAAAGAGCAGTTTCCGAACGCAAACATCAAAGAGTTTAATAACTTCTCTGATGTTCTTGTTGCCTTAAAGCAGGGCAAGGTTGACGGAATTATGCTTGATAAACCAAACTTTAACTCCGTTGCACGTACCGATAAGAAACTGTCCTGTATCACAGTTCCTGCATATTCTGTGGAAATCGGTTTCGGATTCCAAAAGAATGAAGACGGAAACGCCTTGCAGGCGCAGATGAATGCGTTCCTTGAAAAACT
>JAZOSI010000047.1:0-15255 GCA_045657065.1 Congzhengia sp.
TTTGCAAGGTTTTTGCGTGCCCTATGTCTGTAACTATCTCATAACCGATAGAATTAATCTGTTCTTTTAATTTTTGTATAGCTTCCGCCGACTCTAACCCAGTTGCAAGTTTATTATCGTAAAGAAGATATTTTTTTCTTACACCATCAGGTGAAAGATTCGGCATTATAACATTAGCACCGTGAAGAAGCCCTAATTCCCTGCCACCGTCTGCTAAAGTACCCAAAGCGGTTGTTGCAGGAAGCAAAACCTTCGGGAACATAAGTCTTAAGATGGAAAGCGTACGGAGTGTAAGCTCTAAATTTCCATTCTCTTTATCTTTAAAAGGTGTATCACAATGAGAAAGAAACGGTCCGATACCAATCATATCAGGATTGAGTTTTTGTAAAAATCTCAAATCCGATATCAGATTTTCAGTTGTCTGATAAGGCGAGCCTACCATAAATCCAGAGCCAACCTGAAAGCCCAGTTCCTTTAAATCAAAAAGGCACTGTCTTCGGTTCTTAAAGTCTGAATCTTTGGTATGAAGCTTTGAAAAATGCTCTGCATCTGCCGTTTCGTGACGAAGCAGATATCTGTCTGCTCCTGCATCCTTTAATCTTTTGTAGCTTTCTTTTGTGCGTTCTCCCATAGAAAGAGTTACTGCACAATCAGGATATTTTTTCTTTATTGAAGAAACGATATCGCACATTACATCGTCAGTAAAATGTGGGTCTTCTCCACCCTGAAGCACAAAGGTACGAAAACCGAGTTCATAACCTCCAGCGCAACTCATAAGAATTTCTTCTTTTTTAAGGCGGTAACGGTCTGCATTTTTGTTATCACGGCGGATTCCGCAGTAAAGGCAATTACATTTACAGTAATTTGAGTATTCTATAAGTCCTCTTATATATACCTTGTTTCCGTAATTTTCTTTTCTTACCTTGTCTGCCTCTACCTTTAATTCTTCGTCATATCGGTCAGTTTCTATAAGTTCTTTGAATTCAGCATCTGCAAGGTTATGTGTTTCTTTTAATTTTTTAACCAGATTTTCCATAACCTCACCTCTTACTTATTTTTTATAACCGCATTCGGGATTTGCACAGAATATACCTGCACGTTTTCCTTTTTTCTTAACTAATACATTTCCGCATTCAGGACATTTTTCGCCTTTTACGGGTGCATCCCAAATCATAAAGTCACATTTCGGATTGTCTTCACAACCGTAATATGTCTTGCCTGTTTTTGATTTTTTCTCTAATATTTTCTTTCCGCATTTGGGACAATCAACACCTGTTTCTTTTACAATGGGTTTTGCATTTCTGCATTCGGGGAATCCGGGACAAGCTAAGAATTTACCGAATCTGCCCATTTTATAAACCATCTTACGCCCACATTTTTCGCATATTACATCTGATTCTTCATCGGCAATTTTAACTTTACCGATTTCTGTATCTGCTTTTTTGAGTGTTTCTTCAAAAGGACCGTAGAAATCGTCTAAAATTTTAACCCAGTCAGCATCTCCGCTTTCGATTTTGTCAAGTCTTTCTTCCATATCTGCAGTAAATTCTGTTCCTGCGATATTGGGGAAATGCTCTGTTAAAATATCTGTTACTACTGTACCTAATTCCGTGGGTACAAGTTGTTTTTTATCTCTTCCTACATAGCCTCTTGCCATAATCGTTGTAATGGTAGGAGCGTAGGTACTGGGACGGCCTATACCCTTTTCTTCCATTGCTTTGATTAAGGTTGCTTCTGTGTAACGAAGAGGAGGCTGTGTAAAGTGTTGTTCGTTTTTAAACTCTACGAAGTCGAGCCTTTCGCCCTTTTCTATTTTCGGCAGGATATTGTCTTTTTCTGTTTCGCCGTCATCTCTGCCTTCTACATAAACTGTCATATAGCCTTTATAAATAAGCTTTGAACCTGTTTCACGGAAACCGTAATTTCCTGCTTTTATATCTACTGTTGCAGTTTCGTATATTGCAGGTTTCATCTGTGAAGCCACAAAGCGTTCCCAGATGAGTTTATATGTTTTATACATATCTGCAGGTACCTGGTCTTTAATTTCTGCAGGTGTGATTGATACGTATGTGGGACGAATTGCTTCGTGAGCGTCCTGCGCACTGTTTTTGGTTTTGTACATATTGGGTTTATCAGGTAATAAAGAGTTACCGTATTTTTCGCCGATATACTGTCTTGCATCAGCTAAAGCGTCAGCAGAGATACGCAAGGAGTCTGTTCTCATATAGGTTATAAGACCAACTGTGCCGTGTCCTGATATTGCAACACCTTCGTAAAGGCGCTGTGCCGCTATCATTGTTTTCTTAACTGTAAAGTTAAGCTTTCTTGACGCTTCCTGCTGGAGTGTACTTGTTGTAAAAGGCGGTGCAGGGTTTCTTTTCTTTTCGCCTTTTTTGATATCTTCTACAATGTAGGTTTCATTTTTTAATTCTTCTGTGATTTTAGCTACTTCTGTTTCAGATGAGGGCTTTATCTTTTTACCTGCGCGTGAAACGAGTGTAGCTATAAACTTTTCGTTGTCAGAATTTTTGAGTACTGCTCCAACTGCCCAGAACTCTTCGGGAATAAAGTTTTCGATTTCTCTTTCTCTGTCAACTATCATTCTTGTAGCAACAGACTGAACACGGCCTGCGCTCAAACCTTTTTTTACTTTGCGCCAGAGAACAGGGCTGATTTTATAACCAACAATACGGTCCAAAACTCGTCTTGCCTGCTGTGCATTTACAAGGTCAATGTCAATGGCACGAGGCTCTTTGATTGCCTGTGTCACCGCATTTTTGGTGATTTCGTTGAATGTTATTCTGCATTTGGAATTTTCATCAATTTCCAAAAGCTGTGCCAAGTGCCATGAAATAGCCTCACCTTCACGGTCAGGGTCAGTTGCAAGGTACACTTTTTTGGCAAGTTTCGAGTCCTTCTTAAGCTTTGAAAGAAGATCTCCTTTTCCCCTTATTGTAATGTATTTTGGCTCAAATCCATTTTCTACATCTATACCCAACTGACTCTTGGGAAGGTCTCTTACATGGCCCATAGACGCAATTACATTATAGGATTTTCCGAGATACTGTTTGATTGTTTTTGCTTTGGCAGGTGACTCAACTATAACAAGATTGTTTGCCATTTTCTTTCTCCTATCTGTTTGTATTTAAAGTAAAGTTTTTGCCCGGATGGCTCCTTACTTTACCCTTTATTTCAAGCATTGTAATTAATGATGCGAGTTTGTCAGCAGGAAGATTCGTTTCCTTTTGTAATATTTCAAAGTTCTTCGCATCATCAGAGAGCCTACTGACGATTAATTTTTCCTCATCAGTTAACCCTGTATAAAACTCTTCAGGTATTTGTTTTTTCTGTTCTTTCGGTTTTATGATTTCCTTTTGAGCTTCTTTTATCTTTGCAACTTCAGAATACTCAAAAGAATAATGCTCCACAATATCACGGGGCGATGTTACTAAATATGCTCCGTCTTTGATTAAATTATTTGTACCTTCACTATTGGTATTATCTATATTCCCCGGAAGTGCAAAAATGTCTCTTCCTTCTTCTAAAGCGTAGTTTGCGGTAATCAATGAACCGCTTCGTCTTGGCGCTTCAACAACAAGCGTACCCTGAGACAGACCTGATATGATTCTGTTTCTTTCAGGAAAATGCCACTTTTCAGGTTTTGAATACGGCGGGTATTCAGATATAAGCATACCATTGTTTATGATTTCACGCATAAGCCCCTGATGAGCTTTTGGGTATGCAGTTTCAAGTCCTGAACCTAAAACTGCAACGGTTATACCATTTTCAGCTTTTAATGCGCCTCTGTGTGCTGCACCGTCAATACCCAGTGCCATACCGCTCACAACCACAAATCCGTTTGATGCAAGGGCATAGCCGAAATTTTCAGCAGCACTTATACCATAATCAGTTGCAATTCTGTTTCCTACAACTGATATACGCATATAATCATTTAAGTTTATCCTTTTGCTGCTTCTTGTATAAAGGACATAAGGCGGTGATGAAATATGTCTTAAATTTTCAGGATAGTAAGGGCTGTCAATTGTGAGAATAAAAATATCGAATCTTTTACAATGGTATTTTACTTCACTTAGACGCAAAGTGCTCTTGTCAGAAAGCGCTAAAACCGTGCGTTTGTCAAGGCCGCGGATTTCTGACAGCTTTTCTTTAGGCATATTGTAGATTGCTTCAGGTGTATGGAAAATCGATATCAGTCTTTCCATTTTTGACGCATTCATACCGGGCTTTAAAGAAAGCCAGAGCCAATAATCAATATTCTCCTGTATTCCTAAATCTTTAAATTCAGACATAGCGATTTTATCACCCATATAATAAAATACTACAAAAATTCTTTTTTGTAAAGAGTTTTTTCCTTAATATATGTAAATAAAAAAAGACCGAACATAATATTCGGTCTTTTCGACATTTATCTTTGATCTGCAAAATAGAACAGAGCAAGCACTCCGGGGCCTGCGTGTGCACCGATAACAGGGTCACAATAATTGATGATAATATCTTTTACATTAAACTCACTCTTGATTTTGTTTGCAAGATATTCAGCATCCTCTAAACAGTCACCGTGGCAGATTGCAAGCACCTGATTTTCAGGATCTACAACATTTGCTTTAAATTCTTCAAAAATGCTGTTGATAGATTTTTTTCTGCCCTTTACTTTGTCCTGTGCGATGAGTTTTCCTTCATCATTTACATGCATTACGGGTTTAATCTGTAAGATTGTACCCACGATAGCAACACCGCCGGAAAGACGTCCGCCGCGTTTTAAGAAGAACAAATCGTCAACTGTAAACTTGTGTACCATTTTGAGTCTGTTTTTATAAAGGAAGTCTGCTACTTCTTCGATAGATTTTCCTTCCTTTTGTAACTGCGCTGCATAATATACCAAAAGGCCGTGGCCGATTGATGCTGCTAAAGAATCTATTACAATAATCTGTCTTTCAGGGTACTGATCGCGAAGTCCGTCTGCTGCAATTCTTGCCGCCTGGTGTGTTCCTGATATACCACTTGAGATTGTTATTGCAAGGACATCTTCTCCTGATTTTAATACATCTTCAAATAGTTTTGTGAACTCATCAACGTTCAATAAAGAAGTCTTTATATGTTCTTTGTTTCTGAGTCTATCATAAAATCCCTTAAAGCTGAAACGATCGTCTGTAAGGTAGTTATTTATTTCTTCGCCGTCAATAATAAGTGTCAAAGATTTTGAAATAACGCCCAGTTCTTCGAGCATTTCAACAGGTAAATTACATGATGCATCTGTAATAATTTTAAATGACATTTTCTTTCCTCCAAATACATTTAGTATTTAATACTATGTTACCACATATTGCATATCTTGTCAAGTGATTGGGGTTGTTTTTTGTGGTAATATTTAAAATTATATTCCTTGATTTTTGGGGAGTATTATGATAAAATATCCGTAGGAGATGATTTATGTGAATTACACAAAAGAACAGTTGGACAGGATATTTACAGTAGGTGAACAATACTTAAAAGAATTCTCTCTTCCCTCCTGGGATGACTTCCCTACTATTGACTTATATATGGATCAGGTTGTTGTTTTGCTGAATGAATATCTTAGTATATTCTTAGCACCTAAAAGCGATGTGCAGATTACATCTACAATGATAAACAACTATGTAAAACTCAAAACCATTCCTGCTCCCGTGAAAAAAAGATATTCAAAAATACATCTTGCATATCTCGTTATGGTCAGTATATTAAAACAGACACTCAGTATGGCTACAATCTCAAAAATTATACCCCCTGACCTTGACGAAGAAGCATTAAAGGTTGTATATACTTCCTTTGTTACAAACCACGGCAAAGCATATTCTTATGTTTCCGACCAGATTTACAGTGTAGCAAAGCGTTTCTTTGATGATGACAATGCAACGCCTGAAAAATTAAATGACTTGGTTCTTCAGGTTGCTGTTTCTGCAAATATCTTTAAACTTATGACAGAATGGATTTCAGAAAAAACAGAATAACGGCCATAGAAAAATGTGCATACCACACAAGGCAAACAGAAAAGGTTTAATGAAGAAATTCGCAAGAGTGCGAATTTCTTTTTTTATAGCCTTGTGTTTTGAGCAAACTTCACCTCTCGGCGTACCATCGTACGCCTTCGGGTATCCCCTGCGGGTTCAGTTTGCCCAATCTGCATCATTTTTCGTCCGGCCCTAAAAAACGAGATGCAACAAAAAATACTTTGTTGCATCTCGCTCTGGTTGCATTTTATTTTCTTCTTATAGCCGATTTCCACATACTGTAATTAAAAATCATAAGCATCGGGTAAAGCTCCAGTCTTCCTGCCAGCATATCAAACATCATAACATATTTTGAAAATGCCGTAAAGTGAGAATAGTTCCCCGTAGGACCAACTTCTGCAAGACCGGGGCCGATATTGTTAAGTGTGGCTGTAACCGCCGTGAAGCTGCTTTCAAGTGAATGTTCTTCAAATGACAACAGAAATAGCGACACCACAAATATCGCAACATAAGTGATTATGAATACATTGGTGGCACGGAGAGTTTCATGGCTTACCACTTTGCCCTCCATTTTGATTTTTTTCACACTGTTCGGGTGAATGTATATCATAATCTCTTTTTTTACTGTTTTTGCAAGCATCATTATACGGGAAACCTTAATGCCGCCACCTGTACTTCCTGCGCAAGCACCGATAAACATCAAAAGCACAAGTATGACTTTTGCAGCCTGAGGCCACAAGTTAAAGTCAGCTGTCGCAAAACCGGTAGTGGTTATTACTGATGAAACCTGGAAGAATGCGTGTCTTACAGTTTCTTCTATTCCTAAACCTTTGGGCCACAATCTCCATGTTATAATGACAACCGCTGCAAATATTATAAACAAATACCATCTTGCTTCTTCGTATCGGAAAGCCTGACGGAACTTACGGATTGTAAGTAAAAAGTATGCTCCGAAGTTTATACCAAAAAGCATCATAAATACCGCTATAACCCATTGAACATAGGGTGTCTGACTTGCAAAACTATCGTTGTAAATTGCAAATCCACCTGTACCTGCAGTAGAAAGCGCTGCTGTAACTGCATCAAATAAAGGCATCTTTCCGCATACTAAAAATATGACCTGAACAACAGTCAGAACAATATACATAATGTATAAAATCGAAGCGGTATTCCTTACCTTGGGTACAAGTCTTTCAACAGACGGGCCAGGGCTTTCTGCTCGCATAATATGAATTTGTGAGCCATCACCCTTTTGTGGAAGAAGAGCAAGTAAAAATACCAGAACGCCCATACCGCCAATCCAGTTTGTAAAGCTACGCCAGAAAAGGCTTCCATGAGAAAGAGACTCTACATCTGTAAGTATTGATGCACCAGTTGTCGAGAAACCTGATACCGTTTCAAAAAGAGCATCTGTAATGTTTGGGATATCACCATTCATAACGAAAGGCAGACATCCGAAAATACTGAATAAAATCCAGGAAAACGCTACTATTACAAAGCCTTCTTTTTCGTAAATTACCATATTTTTAGGTTTTCTAATAACTGAAATCCCTCCGACGATAACACAAAGAAGCGCAACCATCAAAAACGACCAGCCGTGCTTTTCTCCGTACATAAGAGACACAAAAAATGGCATAAGCATAAACGCACCTTCGATATTCAGCACCCAACCTAAAATATATCTTATTGCCTTAATGTTCATAATTATTCCTCACTAAGTATGTCTGAAATATCGCGGAATCCGCTTTCCATGCTAACTACCACTACTCTGTCGCCAACAGAAATTGTATCATTACCACCTGGAATGATTACTCTTCCGCCTCGCAAAACGCAAGCTACAAGAAGATTTTTCTTTAAGGGCAAATCTTTTAGCGGAATTCCTACAACAGGCGAACCTGCCTGAATTTTGAACTCTATGGCTTCTGCTCTGTCAGAGAATATATGATAAAGTGTTTCAACATTACTGCCGATAGAATTTTTCTTTGCTCTTACATACGCAATAATCGTTTCTGCTGTAATGTACTTCGGATAAACTACACTTCCAAGCTCCAAGCTGTCGATAACATTATTAAAGCTGATACGGTTTACTTTGGTTATAACCTTTGTATCAGGACTTCTTTTTGCGTGAAGTGTCAGAAGTATATTTTCTTCATCCATTCCTGTCAATGGTATAAAAGATTCCGCCTGATGGAAACCTTCTCTTTCAAGAAGTTTTTCATCACTGCCGTCACCGTGAATTATCATCGCTTTATCAAGTAAAGGACTTAACTCTTCACAGCGTTTTATATCTTTTTCTATAATCTTTACTTCAATGCCCATATCAAGCAGTTGTTTTGCCAGATAGTATGATGTTTTTCCACCGCCTACAATAAATGAGTTTGAAACTCTGTGAGTTTTAAGACCAATTTTTTTGAAGAAATTATGGGCGTTTTTCACCGTGGAAACATAAGATATCACATCGCCCGCAGCAAGTACAAAAGAACCGTTAGGAATAATAAGTTCTCCATCTCGTTCAACTGCACAAATCAACACCTGGAAAGGAAATTTCTGTTGAAGTTCATAAAGCGGCATTCCACAAATCATATTGTTTTCAGGAATCTTGAATGTAATCATTTCAACCTGACCACGGGCAAATGAGTTGATGGAAAGCGCCGCAGGAAACTTTAATAATCTTGCTATTTCATTAGCCGTTTCAAGTTCGGGATTTATGATAATAGAAAGTTCCAGTTTTTCACGGAGATAATGGAGTTCATCAGCATAGTCAGGTGTTCTCACTCTTGCGATTGTAGAACATTTACCTACTTTTTTAGCCATTGTACAGCAAAGGATATTCAGTTCGTCAGATGCTGTAACCGCTATTATAAGGTTTGCCTTTTCGATGCCTGCTTCCATCTGAACTTTGTAACTTGAGCCATTGCCGACAATACCCAAAACATCATAAGTTTCACAGATATCGCGCACAACATCTTTGTCCTTGTCAATGACTGTTATATCGTGTCCCTCTTCACAAAGGCGCGAAACCAGAGTCGTGCCCACTTTACCGCAGCCGACAATTATAATATTCAAGCCTTTATCATCTGTCGTTTTATTTCTTTTTATGTTCATAATCATTGCCTTTCAATATTTATGGTGTGATAATCATTGATAAAAACATTATACTCTCTTTAACGCTATTTTGTCAAGTTAACAAAAGAAGCGATGCTAAGCATCGCTTCTTTTGAAAAGGGGATGAAATATTTTACCAACCAAAGAACGAGAAGAAATCTGACGGGAAACCGTATGAGGGATATCGTCCGTTATTTGAGCTGTTCTGTTGGTTCTGTTGAGGCTGTTCCTGAGTTTTTGTTTCTTCTGTAGGGTTTTCTTCCTGTAATTCTATAGTACAGTTTACTTTTTTGCCGTTTCGTGAAACAGTAACTACTATTTTATCTCCGACTTTGTGTTCATCACGGATTGTGTTTATTTCATCTACACTCTTTATGTCTTTTCCGTCAAACTTCAATATTACATCGCCGGTTAAAATTCCGCCAAGGTCAGCCGCGCCGCCTGAAATTACTGTATCAACATATACACCGATAGGTAAATCGTTCGCCTCGGCTATTGCTTCTGTAACATTGATGCCTGTTATTCCAACTAAAGGTCTTCCTGTTACATAGCCGTGTTCAATGATTGATTCTATTATGGGAACTGCTTCGTTACTGGGAATTGCAAAGCCAAGTCCTTCTATATCATATCCCGTCTGTTTTGCGGTAGTAATACCTATAACATGACCGTATTCATTAATCAGAGCACCTCCTGAGTTACCGGGGTTAATTGCTGCATCTGTCTGAATCATAGTCATCTGTCTCTGGTCAATAACCATTGTTCTGTCAATAGCACTGATATAACCTACTGTAAGTGTGCTTACCAGTTCTTCCTGAAGAGGATTACCTATGGCGATAGCCATATCACCTACACGAAGTGCTGCTGAATTTCCGATTTCAGCAAAAGGTAATTCTTTGTCACAGTTAACTTTCAAAACTGCTATATCAGTTTTCGCATCTGCTCCCACCAACTGTGCAGTAAGACTCTGACCTGCTATTGTTTTTACTGTTATAATTGATGCTCCTTCTACAACGTGGTTGTTTGTAACAACGTAACCGTCTTTTGTAAGTATAACTCCTGAACCGCTACTTTTCGCGCCTGCCTGCAATGCATTGCCCTGGGCAGTACAAATAATACTTACAACAGAAGGAGATACTTTATCGTAAATATCAGGAACAGAAAGTTTAGTACCAGATAAATTATTTACCACATTTTTTATGCCACTATTGTCACTGCTTGCAATAGTAAGTGAAGCAGACTGATTGTCTTTTCCTGAATTAACTAAGGCACCTACACCCGCAAATATACCAAAGCATATAATACTTGTCACAACAGAGCTTACCACTGCCGCGAACACAGGATTTCTAAAAGGATTTTTCTTAACTTTCGGTCTGTATACAGAAAGAGCGTGTTTTTCTGAAACTGTTCCGCTTATTGCAGGTTCTGTATCATTTTCAAAAAAATCATAATTTATTTCATTTTCATGATTTTCATATTTTTCGTTTTCGAAGTTGTTTCTGAATTCGTCCATTAGCTTTACCTCCGAATAATTTATTCTTTAATATCATAATAAACTATATTTTTTACAACGGTATGAACAAATTGTTAAAAGTGAAAAAATATTTTCAGGTCATTTTACGGTATTTAATCTTTTTACAGAAATACAAAACAAACCAACTAAATGCACTACCTGCTATACTTCCACAAAAATCAATTAAAACATCTTTTATTTCTCCGCTTCTGCCCTCAACAGATAATTGATGCCATTCATCAAACATTGCAAATAAAAGGCAGTATCCAAGACTTATAAAAATACACATACCTGTCTTTATATTGTAGCACTTTGCAAGCAAAAATACCAAAAAAGAAAGCAAAGCGAACTCTAAAAAGTGAGCTGTTTTTCTGATTATATAGTGGGTAGTTTCATATAGACTCTTTACTTTATCGGAATCTACTTTTTTTACAGTTGTAATTACTTCCACAATTTTTTTAGTAATTTTACCGCTCACCTGTGCTGATTCTGTTGCAACCTGAGATGACGCTCCGTATATTTGCAGTGACACTAAAATTACCCCGATAAAAAGTAACACTTTCTTAATCATATTTACTCCTTACAATGACAAAATAAGCCGCGTTCCTCCGCGGCTTATTTTAATTAATTTTATACTCTTTTGGGAAAAGCTCCATTATTTACATTCTTTTTGCTGTTGACTGTAGCGGAAATGTATGGCACTTCACCTAAAACAGGATATTTAAATGTTTTAGATAGCATTTCTGAATCTTTGACTTTATTGTCTAACAACTCAAGAACATAAATGATTGCCATACACAAGATAAGACCGCCTAAAAGTCCTACCACAATATTTTTAACAAGACTGGGTGATGACGGACCTTCAGGATATTCGGGTTCATCAAGAACTTTTACATTACCGCCTTCTACTATCTCTGCAATCTGGCTAGACGCAAGGTTTATCATAGTCTGAGCAATAATAAATGCATGAGAAGGATCTTCTGATTCTACAGAAATAACAAGAATTTCTGTTTCGTTCTTATCTCTCATTGTAACCATATTCAGGATATCCTGGTATGTATAATCAAGATTTGATTCTTTTGCTACTTTTTTCAAAAACACATTACTTGAGAGTACTTCTGCATAAGTTCTTACAAGTTCCTGACGAACCATAATTTCATTCAGGTTGACATTTGTCGTACCTGAAACCGTATCTGAAGTGTTTTCTGCATATAAAGAGCCTACTGACTCATATGTAGGACTTATAAAGAAAATTGTGTAAAGTCCTGACAGAAGTCCGCAGATAATCATAACAACTACAATTCTCCACCAATGTCTTAAATATAATTTTAAAAGATCCGTTAAATTAAACTGTTTATCCAACGTTTTTCTCCTTACAGGTTATTTTTTATCTTAAGGAATGATAACCTCTTTTACAAATGCTTCATCAGATGCAAGTGATATATCAAAGAAATCCTTGTATGTTTCAAACACAAGATAGAATTCCTGTCCAGGTGATACTGTCTTGTTTGTAGGAGTTTTCAAAACTGTTCCTAAAAGTTTGTCCAAAGATATGGTTATTGGGTTTTCTCCTTTGAATTTTGCAGATACCTTGGCTACAAATACCACTTTTCCGCTATTGTCATAGAACGATGCAGAAGGATAGTAGGTGTAGTCAAGAGAACATCCTGTATTCTGTTTTGCATTTGCACTCAACACGCTTAAATATGTGTTATACACAAATGCACACTGATTCAACACATTATATCTTGCTTTTGCCAAAACTCCTGTGGGTTTTGCATTAAATACTTCCATAGGAAGTTCTGCTACTACACCTTTATAATCTTTGTAATTCTGGGGTAAATCAGCTACATAAGTAGTTGTTTTCGCGTTTTTGATTTCGCCGTTTTCATATTTTACATCAAGACCTAACACATCATTGAATTGTATCATAAGAGCTGCAAATTTTCTAACTGTTACAGGCTCCTGAGCACCTAAATTTTCATTTGCATAAAGCTTAATGCCTTTATCATTTGCATATGTAAGGTAGACATTTTCAAGACCTTTGTTTACATCTTTACAGTCAGGGTAATATCCGTTTGATCTACCCATGTCACCAGGCGCTGTGCCTCTCTTTAAAAATCCGTGCATTATAGCACCTACTGCATCCTGCAATGTGGCAGGAGAATCAGCTTTTGCTACTGTGTATGTATTCATACCCCATACTTTTGATGAGACAATATACATTTCGTCTGAGTATTTGTGGTCAATGGGTTTATCGGTTTTATCATCACCCACAAAAGCCGCATTTGAGCCGTTGAGACTAAATTTAACAGACATTTTTGCAAGCTCGCCGTATGTCAAAACTTTATCACCGTTATAGGCGTCACCAAGCAAATCAAGTCCTTCATAAACTATCTTAAGCAAATCTTCATTTACTAAATCTACAAAGTTGTTTTTCTTGTTTTCTGCTACGAGTTTTCTTGAACGAATAATAAGTGTAGCCGCCTCAGCTCTTGTCAAAGGACTGTCAAGACGAAGGTTTAAACCATCGTCTCCCTTCATAAGACCTATTGTGTATGCCCATGATGTAGCATCTTTATTCTTTGCCTGATTTGTAATTACAGAAGGGGCACCGTTGTGTTTCGGCGAACCATTTCTCTTCCAGATAAGATTTATAACTTCTGATCTTTTGATTTCTTCGTCAGGACGGATTGATGTGCCAGCAGGGTCAAGACCTGACCACATAATATATTCATATGCCCAATGTTGAGGTGAAATGTCAGTGTATGCATTATTGGACTGCACATTCCACTTACCTATCATTTTCGCAAATTCCGCACGTGTAACAGTCTTCCCTGGTTTAAATGTACCATCTGTGTAACCGTTGATTGTTCCTTCTTTGACTAAAGTATCAATGTCATTATATGCCCAGTGGTCTGCAGCTAAATCAGAAAAGTTCGCTGCGCTTACACATAAACATAATGACATAATCATACTGATGCAAAGCACTAAAGATACTAACTTTTTCATTTTTTTACTCCTTTTTCCAAAAGGTTTTATTCCTCTTCAAATACCGTTTTCTTTACTAAATCTACTGCGTCCTTTGAAATGTTGCAGATTAATTCGTAAATGGGTATTTTCTTTATTATATTTGCAATAATCTCCATATGTATGTCCATCAAATCTTCAAAAACCGGTTTTTTGGTTTCATTGAGAAGTTTTACAACTGCCTCGACAGTGGACAATGGTCTTATGGAGTTTTCTTTTCCCTGTTTTAAAAAGACTATTGCTTTTAGGGGGAAAATTTCATTTTCATTTATTTCAGTCTTACCGCTCCAGGGTGTCCCGCAAGCGTGAAAATTATTGTCAATTTCAGTAATGATGGGTGTATCATCATTAAATAGAACCACATCATCGGGATAATATTTTTTCCAAAGTGATGTGTGGGTGGATTTTCCTGTTTCAGACGGTGCGGAAAACAACACCGCTTGTCCTTTATATGCTGTTGCTGCCGAATGCAGTACGGTGTTCTTTCTTACCGTCTGACAGAAAGCGATAGCTTCACCTAAGATATGGTGCAATAGTTGGTCTGTTTTTATATTACTATATAATCCGTCAATATTATAATACTCTATTGTAACATTTTTCCATGACTCATCAAAATCTACGCGAATCAAATTAAAACGGTACTTAGAATGCTGTCTGACAGCGGAGAAACCTCCGTCGTCTTTTTTGATCCAGTACCACGCGTTTAACCGACGAAAATCCTCTCCCGTCGGTACTTCAATCTCTGTGTTGTAGATAAAGGTTACTGTTATATCAGGCGTAGTGTGCTTATCTGTTGCCAGATAAGCACTCATTCTACGCTCAATATATTCGTTTTGTAAACCTTTAATTTCGATTAAATTGTTTGCAATACGATAAAACATAATATTCAAGAATTAGTTATTGCTAATGTCATCAAATGTATCCTGACCGATACCTGTGTTTGCTTCTGAAAGTGCAAGGCTTAACAAATTGCCTCCAGCAGACTTAGAACCTCTGTAAACAGTTGTAGGAAGAGCAGCGATATTTTCCTTAAGCTGTAATTCGATTACATTCATACTGGGTTTTACATACTTTTTCATTATATCTCTACCTCCCTTTTAGTTATTTGCATTGCTTACTTCTGTAAGTACTGTGTTTGTAGTGTCAGCATATGCACCTACATAGTATTTGTTTTCAGCAAGAAATTCTACACCATCATCTGCAACATCGATGAGCTGTACTGCGTAGTAGCCGCTAGCGTTCACACCAGCTATTTCGCCATTAGTAGCAATTGCCTGATATTTATCATCAGCTTCAACAGTTTCATTTGCAGAAACAATGATACCAAATTCAGTGGGTTCACCTGTTACCTTACCGATAGCTGTTAACTTTTTGTCGTCAACATTTGTATCAGCAGTGTCTCCTTCAAAATCATCTTCTGTAGCACAGGTAATGAAAGCAGCATCGACTAACTGAACTGTTGTTGTTGCTTCTGTTTTGAATGTCAATGTTACATTACCTTTGATGTTATCTAATATAACTGTAAGATAGCCACCTGCAATTACTGCACTTACAACGTCAGCACCTGTTACAGTATAGTCTGTAACTGATGTAGCATCTGCA
>JAZOSI010000048.1:0-8460 GCA_045657065.1 Congzhengia sp.
CCTAAGTCTAGCGCGTCTGCCAATTCCGCCACATCCGCATATAGTATATTAAGTTGTTTTTATGGGTACGGCTACATTGTCAGCCGCGCCAACGCGAGACAGTTTGCGGTGCCCGAAATCAAAAGATTTCGACCGCTACACCTTCTCACACTCGCTGTATCTGCCACCGGCAGCGCTCGTGTTCGAAGCTGCCAATTCCGCCACGCCCGCTCAACGTTATCCATTCTACCATTTTCTTTATCATTTGTCAAGTTGACACAAACAAAAAAATACGATATAATGAATGCAAATCTTATGAATGGAGCAATTGTATGAAATACGAAATTTTAAATTTAAGAAAAGAACATATAAACGGCTTTGTGCCCACGTTGACTACATATATTCTGGATGAGGTTATGGATTGTGATTCAAACCGCAAACTTCCCGCTATCATAGTTTGTCCCGGTGGTGGCTATGGTATGTGCAGCAAGCGTGAAGCAGAAATAATTGCACTGCAGTTTACAACAGCAGGGTACCATGCTTTTGTTCTTGATTATGCAGTAGCTCCTGACAATCAATATCCCGAACCACAGAAAAACCTTTCTGATGCTATTTCTCTTGTTCGCAATAACGCAAAAGAGTGGAGAGTAGATGCAGATAAAATAGCCGTTATCGGTTTTTCGGCAGGTGGACATTTGGCAGCATCTTTAGCTACAATGTGGAACAAAGAGCCATTAAAGTCTTACAAAGGAAAAAACAAACCCAATGCGGCAATACTTTCATACCCTGTGATTTCATCAGTTGAGGGAATAACTCACGAAGGCTCAATGATCAATCTTTGTCGTGACGATAGTGAACTCAGAGAAAAAATGTCATTAGAAAATCAGGTTGACAATAATACACCGCCTTGTTTTATCTGGCATACATTTTCAGACAACGTTGTTCCTGTTGAGAACAGCCTGAGATTTGCCACTGCTTTAGATAAGTCAAAAATTCCTTTTGAGATGCACATATTCCCCAATGGACCTCACGGTTTATCTGTATCAAATCATATAACTGCACCTAATGGGGATTACAATGTACCTGAAGTGAGAGCTTGGGTAAAATTAGCAGTAAACTGGCTCAACAGGACATTCAATTATGGAAATTAAACCTATTGCTTATATTTATACGGATTTCAAAGAAAAATTCGGCATACCGCGTCAAAGCAGAAGAGCAGAGTCTCTTATGGGAAAAATAGTTTTTGAAAAGGAATTTTCAAGTCCTGAAGCAATACGCGGTTTGGAGGATTTTTCACATCTTTGGTTAATCTTTGAATTTACCGAAACAGAATACAAAGACGGTACAATGACAGTTCGTCCACCGCGACTTGGAGGAAATAAAAGAGTAGGAATTTTTGCATCAAGATCTCCATTCAGACCAAATTCTTTAGGGTTATCCTGTGTAAAGATTGAAAAGATAGAAAATAGTGAAATTATAGTTTCAGGTGTTGATATTTTGGATGGTACTCCGATTTATGATATCAAACCTTATATTCCTTACTGTGACGCTGTTTTTGATGCAAAAGGAAGTTTTGCAGAAGAAAACAAAGAACATCATCTTGATGTAAAATTTTGCGAAAACCTTATAAATGAAATTCCCGAAGAAAAAAGAAAGGCACTTATAGAATGTCTATCTGATGACCCAAGACCATCATATCAGGACGACGATAGAGAATATATAATGTTATTTTCAGGGTACGACATTCATTTTAAAATCAATGAAAACATCCTTACAGTTACATCCATAGAAAAAAAGAGCAATGGTTAAACCGTTGCTCTTTTTGTATTATTTAGAATATTTTGCAAGATAGTTTTCGTATTCTTCTTTGAAGTAGGGACTATTCTGCTTGATGTCAGCCAGAAATTCGTGTATGTTCATGTTGTTCTGTGCTGCATCTAATGTGCAAACTGCAACGCTTGAACAGTGGTCTGCGGTACGCTCAAGATTAGTAATAAGGTCTGTCCATACAAAACCAGCTTCGATTGAGCAATCGCCTTTTTGTAATCTTGCGATGTGACCATTACGCATTTTGTCTTTAAGACCATCTATAACCTGTTCCAAGGGTTCAATTTTCTTGGCAACATCGAGATTGTTGTAAATAAATGCCATGGATGCAAGGTCCAGAATTTCAGAAACTGCCATAGAGAGTCTGTTCATTTCGTCGAGTGCATCATCTGTAAATGTAATACCTTTTTCGTGTAATTCTTCTGCTGATTCTACCACGTTTACGCTGTGGTCGGAAATTCTTTCGAAGTCTCCGATAGCCTTGAGTAATTTAGAAATCTGGATACTATCGTCGCTTGAAACCTGTTGAGCACTGAGTTTTACAAGATATGTGCCAAGTATGTCTTCCAGATGGTCTACACGAGATTCGTCTTCTCGGATTGCTGCAGCTTTTTTAGCATCAAAGTTTTTCAAAAGATATAAACTTTCTTTAAATGACTTAACGGAGCGTTCAGCCATTTCGATAACCAAATCATTACAACGAGCAATAGCCAATGATGGTGTAGCGATAAGACGTTCGTCAAGCTCTGTAATAACATCTTTTTTACCTTTGTCGGGAATAAGTGTAAGAGCAAGTTTTTCCAACAATGCAGATGTGGGGAGAAGTACTACTGTGCATAACACGTTAAATACTGAGTGAGCAACTGCAATCGTTACGTGATTTGCAGCGTGGTCAAAAAATACGGGCGACAGTAGATATTTAACCAATGTAAATAAAATCAGTCCTATAACAGTACCTATAATATTAAATGACAAGTGAACTAAAGATGCACGCTTTGCGTTTTTGTTTGCACCGAATGAAGAAAGAATAGCGGTTATACAAGTACCAATATTCTGTCCCATGATGATAGGTATTGAAGCTCCGATTGTGATCTGTCCTGTTGAAGAGAGTGCCTGCAATATACCAACAGATGCTGATGAGCTCTGAATGATAGCGGTAAGAATAGCACCGGCCAGAACACCGAGAATAGGATTAGAGAACATTATAAACAACTGCTGGAACTGGGGAACATCACGAAGTCCTGAAACAGCAGAAGACATCGTGTCCATACCAAACATCAATGTTGCAAAACCGAGAAGAATTGTAGCGGTATCTTTGCCTTTTGATGATTTGCCGAACATAATCATCGCAGTACCGATTAAAGCAAGAATCGGAGTAAAAGATGTAGGTTTTAACAACTGCATAAATAAGTTGTCACTTGATATACCGCCTAAACTCAAAATCCACGCAGTAACTGTAGTACCTACATTGTCACCCATAATTACATTTATAGCCTGACGGAGAGACATAAGACCTGAGTTTACAAAACCTACAACCATAACGGTAGTAGCAGAAGAACTCTGTATAACTGATGTTACACCAAGACCTGTGACAAAGCCTGCAAGCTTATTCTGTGTAAGCTTTCCAAGAAGCGATTTAAGTCCGCTTCCTGCACGGCGCTCTAAAGCTCCTCCCATAAGTTCCATACCAAAGAGGAATAAACACAATCCGCCAATCAAATTCAATACGTCAAAAATATCCATTTTTTCACCTCGAGTTGTTAATTTTTTTACAAAAAAGAGAGAAATCGCAAACTCTCCTATCTAAGTCATAGTATAACACCTGTTTGTCAAGCTTTCAATAAAAAAATTATATTATGATAAAAATCGTTAAAATATACAAAAAGTTGAAAATTTATGAATTTTCGTTTGTAAAAAAATAAAGCACGGAAAAACCGTGATTTATTTTTTATTATTTATAAGTTTTAATCTTTTTGCTGCTTCAATTACAACCGTAGGTACCAATATTAAAACTAAAGCTATAATATAGAGCCATACAGGTAGAATAGAAATGCCAAATGCAATTCGAAGAGGTGTAAATGCCACTAAAAGCACAAGTACAGAAGAAATGACTACTGCGCTGTTTAACTTTTTGTTGGTAAATACACCAATTTCAAACAATGAATGGTCAGAACGCATATTAAAACTCTGTATAACCTGTGAAAGAGAAAGAACGATAAACGCCATTGTCTGACCGCCTGCGAGAGTACCGGTAGCATGTTCGCCAAGTCTGAAGCCGATTAATGCGAGAATTGCAAACATAATTCCTTGCAGTGCAATTCTTAAGCCTAAACCGTTAGCAAATATTCCTTCTGTTTTTGGTTTCGGTTTTTTGTCCATTATATCTTTTTCTACATCTTCCATCCCGAGGGCAATAGCGGGAAGACTGTCGGTAACAAGATTTATCCATAAAAGCTGCATAGAAAGAAACGGTGTTTTATGCCATAAAATCATAGCCATAAATACTGCTATAACTTCGCCGATGTTTGTACCGAGCAAAAATCCTACAACTTTTTTGATGTTTGAGTATATTCCGCGACCTTCTTTTACGGCATCGACAATAGTTGCAAAGTTATCGTCAGTGAGTGTCATATCGGCGGTGCCTTTTGCAACATCAGTACCTGTAATGCCCATAGCACATCCGATGTCAGCAGCTTTTAAAGCAGGAGCATCATTTACACCGTCGCCGGTCATAGATACAACCTGACCGCGACGCTGCCAAGCTTTTACTATTCTGATTTTGTTTTCAGGAGAAACGCGGGCGTATACCGAAATGTCTTCTACTGTCTTGTCAAGTTCAGTATCTGTCATAGCATCAAGCTCAGCACCGGTAATCGCCATATCGCCGTCTTCTAAAATACCTAATTCTTTTGCAATGGCGGAAGCAGTAACAACATGGTCGCCCGTGATCATAACAGGCTTTATTCCTGCTTTTCGACAAATAGCAACGGCATCTTTTGCTTCAGGTCTCGGAGGATCAATCATACCAACAAGACCTAAGAATGTAAGTCCGTTTTCCAAAGTTTCTGATGTTATTTCTTCGGGGAGAGTGTTTATTATTTTATAACCTACAGCCAATACACGAAGAGCATCGCGACTCATAAGCTCTGTGATAGCTTTTGCGGTTTCCAGGTCGCCTGCAATGCAACGGGATGCCATAACATCAAAAGCACCTTTTACTATAACTACAGTTTTACCCTCAAAATCATTTACAGTAGTCATAAGTTTTCTGTCGGAGTCAAAAGGAATTTCCGCAAGTCTTGGGTATTTTTCAGAAATTACATCTTTTGCCATACCGTTTTTGTGGGCGGCAAGAACGATTGCGGTTTCTGTGGGGTCGCCGATGTGTTTTTCTTCGCCGTTATCAAACACAACAGAACCGTCGCAGCATAAAGCACCCATAAGTAAAAGGTTTTTTGTAGGTTCAGTTACATTGTCTGTGATATCTTCTATGTTTTCTATGCCATCAACATACGCCTTGACGAGCGTCATTTTGTTTTGTGTGAGTGTACCTGTTTTATCAGAACAAATTACACTTGCGCTCCCCAAGGTTTCCACTGCAGGTAAACGACGGATAAGTGCGTTTTTCTTAACCATTCTCTGCACGCCGATAGAAAGAACGATGGTAACGATAGCAGGTAAGCCCTCAGGGATTGCAGAAACGGCCAAAGATACTGCAGTCATAAAGATTTCCATAACAGGAATATCATTTAAAATGCCAACAATAAAAATGATTGCACAAGCTAAAATAGCAACTATTCCAAGGTATTTACCTAATTGTGCAAGTTTTTGCTGAAGGGGAGTGGTGGTTTCTTCTTCAGCATCTAAAAGGTTTGCGATTTTACCCATTTCAGTTTCCATACCAATGGCAGTAACGATAGCAGTAGCTGTACCGTAAGTAACACTGCAACCGGAAAAAACCATATTAGCGCGGTCGCCTAAGGGTGCGTCTTCTTTAATTTCGGCATTTGCATCTTTTTCTGCAGGGACAGATTCACCTGTGAGGGCTGATTCTTCACATTTTAATGATGTACTTTTCAGAAGATAAGCGTCTGCGGGTACGAAATCACCTGCTTCAAGCTTGATTATATCACCTGGCACCAAATCAGCGGCATCTATGATTTTTTCTTCACCAACGCGAATTACACGGGCATGAGGTGCAGAAAGATTCTTTAGTGCGTCTAATGCTTTTTCTGCTTTGTTTTCCTGCATTACACCGATTATTGCATTTAAAACTACAATAAGTAGAATAAGCACAGGTTCAAAGAATTCTTTTGGATTTTTTTCAACTATTGCAACTACAAAAGAGATAGCAGCAGCAGCCAAAAGTATCAGGATCATAACATCCTTGAACTGTTCCAAAAAACGCTCAAATATTGTCTTTTTCTTCTTTTCTTTCAGTTTGTTTTTACCGTATTTTTCTTCAGAACAGGTTACTTGTTCAGGTGTCAGACCTGACATTTCGTCTGATGAAAAATGCTGTAAAACTTCCATTTTTGTCTTGTTATGAAATAGCAATTTATACCCTCCTAAAATGTTGTGTGAATATATTACCATTATTATATGTCATCTTGATAAATAAAATGTAAAACTAAGCGAGAAGTACAGCTTACTTACAAGTTAGTTACAAAAATTTCAATACCGATAAAAATAAGGATTGCACCGCCAAGAAGTTGCGCTTTGTTTGAAAGTTTAGTGCCGAATTTTTTACCTATCATAAGTCCTGCATAACATATCACAAAAGTAACTGCTGCGATGATAAGAGCAGAGGTAAAGGCTCCCCAAAAAGAGTATTCCGCTATTGTAAAGCCAACGGACAGTGCGTCGATTGATGTTGCAATGCCCTGAACAAGTAGCGACAAGGGTGTGAGCTTTACAATGCATTCGTCGCAGTCTTTGTTCCATATGCCGTCAATAAGCATCTTGCCGCCGATAAAACACAAAAGACAAAGCGCTATCCATGGAACAAATTTTTCGAACACCTTAAAATAGCAGAGCAGACTGTGTACACAAAACCAACCCAAAAGTGGCATAGCAGCCTGAAAAAACGCAAAAGTACCTGCAACAAGTGTCATTTTTTTTCTTTTCATAAAAGGTTCGTTGAGCCCGTTTGCTAACGATACGGAAAAAGCATCCATTGCAAGGCCTACACCTAAAAAGAAACTGTTTACAAAGAACGACAATCCTAAAGTCATAAATTCCTCCAAATAAAAAAGTATGGCGTGAGCCATACTTATCTTCTGAATATAAAAGACACATGTATAGCCGAAGTATACATGAGTCTCGCAATTTAAAACAAGCCAGACCCGAAGGGCCAGGATGTTGACTTGCTACGCCTGAGCGCTTGCTACTCCCTCATGGAGTTTATACAAAGAAATTCTAACATGTCAGATACAAAAAGTCAATATTTTTTCGAAAATAATTCCTATATAAAATAGTATTGTTAATTTATAATAAAAAAGTGTACAAAAAATATGTTTTTTTATGTAATATTTTGTGGAGGATGTATTGACAATATAGCATATATTGTGGTAAAATTTACTGTGCTACAGCTAGAATGTCTATATATGCTAACGCGTATATGACGAAAATTTTACCGACAAAGGAGAGATGGCAATGGTAAATTTTAAAGAATGGGAAGGCTTTTCAGGACGTGTCTGGAAAGAAGAGATAAATGTAAGAGACTTCATTCAGAACAACTACACACCATACGATGGTGATGAGTCTTTTTTATCGGATGCTACAGAAAGCACAAACAAACTCTGGGAAAAACTCAAAGAACTCCAGAAAGAAGAGCGTGCAAAGGGTGGCGTACTTGATATGGATACAGATGTTGTATCTACACTTACATCACACGCACCGGGTTATATTGATGAAAGTATGAAAGACCTTGAAAAAGTTGTAGGTCTTCAGACAGATAAACCGTTGAAGCGTGCTTTTATGCCTTTTGGTGGTATCAGAATGGCAGAAGAAGCCTGCAAAACATATGGTTACGAACCCAGCAAAGAACTTGGTAAAATATTCAGAGAATACAGCCGCACACATAATGACGGTGTGTTCGCAGCATATACAGACGAAATGAAACTCGTTCGTCACAGCCATATTATCACAGGTCTTCCTGACACATACGGCAGAGGAAGAATTGTAGGCGACTACAGAAGAGTGGCACTTTACGGTATCGACCACTTGATTGCCGAAAAGAAAAAAGACCTTAAAAACTGCGGCGACGGCAGAATGGTAGACTCTGTAATCAGACTCCGTGAAGAAGTTTCTATGCAGATTAAAGCATTGAACGGTATGAAAGAAATGGCAAAAATGTACGGCTATGATATTTCACAGCCTGCAAAAGATGCTAAAGAGGCTGTTCAGTGGTTGTATTTTGGTTACCTTGCAGCAATCAAAACACAGAATGGTGCAGCAATGAGTGTAGGCAGAGTTTCTACATTCTTAGATATTTATTTACAACGTGATATAGAAAAAGGCATATTATCAGAATCAGAAGCACAGGAACTTATTGACCATCTCGTTATGAAACTTCGTATGGTTAAGTTTGCTCGTATTCCTTCATACAATCAGTTGTTCTCAGGTGATCCTGTATGGGCAACACTTGAAGTA
>JAZOSI010000049.1:0-8395 GCA_045657065.1 Congzhengia sp.
CGCATCCTAAAATCAAGATTTTTGGATGAAGTTTAAGGCGAAAAAGTCCCATAATCCTGACGGATATGGGACTTTTTCAACGCAGAAATTCGCCAAAAATACGATTTTTAGGACAATACTTCCTTATGTGGTGGTGGCCAAACGCTACAGCTCTTTTTTCATATAAATATGCGGAACGCCTGTTTCTGGATAGTAGTCACCCTCGGCCACAAACCCCAGTTTTTCATAAAATCCTACCGCAGTATCAACGGCAGAAAGCTCTACGGCAGAAAAGCCGTTATCGATAGCGTATTGGAATAAAAAGTCCAAAAGTTTTCTGCCTAATCCTTGCTTCCGTAGACTTTCTTCCACACAAACTCTTCCAATGTGAAGTATTGAACCTATATCTTCTGCTCTTAAATACGCCAAAAGTTTTTCGTCTTCATAAATACAAAAATGTAAAAGGTACGGGTCTTTTCCGTCAAGTTCTATTTCCTCCGGAACACCACGTCCTATAACGAAAGTTCTTACTCTTAAATCACGGATTTCGTCGTTTATGTCATTTAAAATTTTGAATCTCATATTATCACCTGTTTTCATTTTACCACAGTAGATTTGTTTTTTCAATATATGGACAACAATTAAAATGTATGGTAAAATTAAATGGTAATTCTAACAGAAGGAGGGATTTTGGTGAAGCGAATTACTCTTGGTATTTTTGCTCACGTTGACGCAGGAAAAACCACTTTGTCAGAGGCAATGCTCTATACGTCAGGCAGTATAAGGCGTCTTGGCAGAGTCGATAACCGCGATACTTTTTTAGACACAGACACCATTGAGCGCGAGCGCGGTATTACCGTTTTTTCAAAGCAGGCAATGCTCTCTTTTGATGACACCGAAATCACACTCCTGGACACTCCCGGGCATGCAGATTTTAGTGCCGAGGCCGAGCGCACACTCTCGGTTTTAGATTATGCAGTTTTGGTAATCTCTGCCACCGACGGAGTGCAAAGCCATACAAAAACCTTGTGGAAAATGCTTGATACTCACAAAATTCCCACATTTATATTCATAAATAAATTGGACTTGCAAAACGCACAAAAAGATGTTGTATTAGAAAATTTAAAAGACGAACTTTCGGGCAATACCGTGGACTTCTGCGATGAAAACTGCGAACAGATGTCAGAAAACATTGCAGTCTGCGATGATGCCGTTATGTACTCATACCTTGAGACAGGCGAAATCAATTCATCACTCGTGGCAGATGCCATCTCAAAGCGTAACATTTTCCCTGTTTTTTCGGGTTCTGCACTCAAAATAGAGGGCGTAGAAAAGTTACTTCGTGCAATTTCGCACCTTACCACACAAAAACCGTCAGGGGAAAATTTTGGTGCAAAGGTTTTTAAAATTGCAACAGACGACCGCGGACAGCGCCTGACATTTATGAAAATCACAAGCGGAGCTTTGAAGGTAAAAGAGCAGATCGACGATGAAAAAGTCAACGAAATCCGCATCTATTCAGGAGAAAAATACACACCCTGCGACACGGCTTTCTCGGGTGCGGTTTGCGCTGTAACAGGGCTTTCTAAAACATTTTCAGGGCAGGGATTAGGCATTGAAAACAATGCAATGTCACTTTCTGCCACACCTGTTTTTTCCTATCGTATTGTATTGCCAAAAGGTGTGGATGAGGCTTCCGCTATGGCAAAGTTTAAAATTTTAGAGCAGGAAGAAACCCAGCTCAATATTATATGGAATGAACGCTTACAGGAAATACAGCTAAAGCTTATGGGCGAAGTGCAGTTAGAAGTCATTAAATCGCTCATCAAAAGCCGTTTTGATATGGATGTTTCTTTCTCAGAAAGCGGTATAGTATACAAAGAAACCATCAAATTTCCCTCATACGGTGTAGGACATTTTGAACCGCTACGCCACTATGCAGAGGTACATCTTTTATTGGAGCCTTTACCGCGCGGTTCGGGAATGCAGTTTGCAACCGACTGCAGCGAAGATATTTTAGATAAAAACTGGCAACGCCTGATTCAGACTCATCTTATGGAAAAGCAACACATAGGAGTACTCACCGCTTCTGCCATTACAGATATAAAAATCACTTTAAAGAACGGTCGCGCCCATAACAAACACACCGAGGGCGGCGATTTCCGTCAGGCTACTTATCGCGCGGTAAGATGTGCCCTGATGCGCGCAGAAAGCGTATTATTAGAGCCTTACTTTGATTTTTCACTGGAAGTTCCAAAAGAAAATGCAGGCAGGGCAATGACAGACCTGGACAGAATGGGAGCAAGTATATCTCTGCCCGAAACACGAGGCAATTTCACAAAACTCACAGGCAAAGTGGCAGCTGCATCCATCAGAAACTATAATTCCGAGCTTATGAGTTACACCCACGGCGAGGGTAAGTTATCAGTTGTTTTCGGTGGTTACGGAGAATGCGTCGATACACAAAAAGTAATAGAAAATATCGGTTACGACCCCGAAAGCGACATTGAAAACACCGCCGATTCTGTTTTTTGCGAGCATGGTGCAGGCTTCAATGTACACTGGTCCGAAATAGAAGATTATATGCATCTTGAAAACACTGTAAAACCTAAAAAAAGCGTAACTGTTACTTCCCATTCACAGCAGTCAATGGGGGTGAGTGACGCCGACCTTTTGAAAATCTTTGAAAAAACTTACGGCAAGGTAGAAACAAAGATCCCCAGCCGCGCCCTTCATACAAGGAAAGAAACCCTTCCCGAAAAAGTGACCTTCAAAAAAAGACACGAAAAGGAATACCTTCTCATCGACGGGTACAATATAATTCACGCGTGGGACGAGTTAAAGTCGATTGCTGTAGAAAGTTTAGAACAGGCACGTGCAGCTTTGATTGAGCGTATGGTAACCTACAAAATCTTCAAAGACTGTGAGATTATAATCGTATTTGACGCGTACAAGGTAAAAGGAAACCTCGGCGAAATAGAAAAAGTCAAAAACCTTACCGTTGTCTATACAAAAGAAGCCCAGACTGCCGATGCCTACATCGAAAAATGTGCTAAAGAATTAAGTAAAAACTATCGTGTAACCGTTGCAACATCTGACAATTTAGAGCAGTTGATTGTATTCGGAAGTGGCGCATACAGAATGTCTGCAAAAAACTTTTACGACGATGTGGTAAAAACAGAGCAATCCGTAAAAGATATGATAGCCGAATACAATATAAAAGAAACTGATACAGACTTTTTAAAGACCATAAAAGCCAAATTGGAGGACGCAAAAAAAATCTGATTTTCTTCAATAAAAAAGTTGAAATGTTTTATGTTTTATGGTAGAATATATTGTTGTATGATTTTTGAGGAGTTGATTTATATGAGCAGAATGATAGGTACAATCTCAAGAGGTGTAAGAGCACCCATCATCAAACAGGGTGACGACATCGTTGATATCGTAGTATCATCAGTTTTAGAAGCATCAAAAGAAGACGGTATTCCTTTCCACGACCGTGACATCGTAGCTATGACAGAAGCAGTTGTTGCACGCGCACAGGGAAACTATGCTTCAGTTGATAACATCGCAAAAGATGTAAATACAAAATTCGGCGGCGGTACAGTGGGCGTTATCTTCCCCATTCTTTCAAGAAACCGTTTCGCTATTTGTCTTCGCGGCATCGCAAAAGGCGTAAAGAAAGTAGTTCTTATGCTTTCGTATCCTTCAGACGAAGTGGGCAACCATTTAATCAGTCTTGATGCCGTTGACGAAAAAGGCGTTGATCCTTACGCTGACGTTTTGACTTTAGATAAATACCGTGAACTTTTTGGTTATGAAAAACACACCTTCACAGGTGTTGACTATGTGGAATATTACGAAAGTCTTATCCGCGAATGCGGTGCAGAAGTTGAAGTAATTTTTGCAAACAATCCCAAAGCAATCTTAAACTACACAAAGAATGTTCTCTGCTGTGATATCCACACAAGACAGCGTACAAAGAGAATATTAAAGGCTGCAGGCGGAGAAATCATTTTAGGTCTTGACGATATTATGAATGCTCCCGTTGACGGTTCAGGTTGCAACGAAAGCTATGGTCTTTTAGGTTCAAACAAAGCAACAGAAGATTCAGTAAAACTCTTCCCCAGAAACTGTCAGCCCGTAGTTGAAGCTATTCAGGCTAAGTTATTTGAAGCAACAGGCAAAAAAGTTGAAGTTATGGTTTACGGTGACGGCGCATTCAAAGATCCCGTAGGCAAAATCTGGGAACTTGCTGACCCGGTTGTTTCTCCTGCATACACAAGTGGTTTAGAGGGAACACCCAACGAACTCAAATTAAAGTACCTTGCAGATAACGACTTTGCAGACCTTTCAGGTGATGCGCTGAAAGAAGCTATCAAGCAGAAAATCGTAGAAAAAGACGACAACCTCGTTGGTCAGATGGTATCAGAGGGTACAACACCCAGAAGATTAACTGACCTTATTGGTTCACTCTGTGACTTAACTTCAGGTTCAGGAGATAAGGGTACTCCCATCATCTGGATTCAGGGGTACTTCGATAACTATACGACAGAGTAAAGGGCTTGTGAAAACGGCGCATAACCGTTCACAACAAAATGATATTTTGTTTATATGTAAGGAAACGACAGAAGTCGTTTCCTTTTTATTTTGATTGTGAACTCAAACGAATGTCACCTCTCGGCGTACACTCGTACGCCTTCGGGTAACCCCTGCGGGTTCCATTCGTTTGTTCTGCATCCGTTTTCCCTAAGCCTCGAATTTGAAAAATCATAAAATAAATAAAGCACTCCAAAAGGAGTGCTTTATTTATGCGAACAACAGTAATAATATCAGCAAAAGGACTACATTATAAAGTGTAAAAACTAATATGTATTTTCCTTTATTTAATTTTTCTTCTTTTGCTACAAACCGATACGAAATCAGGCTCGCCATAGATGCAATCAAGGTCCCCAGTCCGCCTATGTTTGTACCCAGAACTAACGCTTTTGCATTGTCGGTAAAAGCAGACAACATCGCTGCCGCAGGCACATTACTTACAACCTGGGAAATCATCGCCGACACCGCCACTTCATTTTTGGAAAGCGCTGATTTTATAAAGTCATATATAGCCGGAATTCTTGCTATATTTCCTGCAAATATGAAGAAGAACACAAAAGTTATAAGCAATATAAAGTCTGCTTTTAAGATAAGCTTTCTGTCGACTATCGCCGTTACCAGAATAACCGCAACAAGCGTGATGTAGCAAGACACAATATCTAAAACAGACAAAATACAAAGAACGAAAAGTGCCGAAAATACTGCTACGTTCTTTTTAGAAAGTTTTATATTTTCATCAGTAGTTTCGTAATCCAAAGGTGCATTTTTTCTGATTATCAGCGCCACACCTATCATCAGTGCACACACCAATCCCAAAGGCAAAGTGATTTTGAAAAATTCTCCTATATTCATTCCGTAATTTGTATATAGGTATAGATTCTGCGGATTACCTATGGGAGTAATGAGACTTCCCAGGTTTGCCGCAATGGTTTCCATTACCACTAAGAATATAACAGACGACGGTTTTTGCTTTTTCATCATCGCAATCGAAAAAGGCACGAATGTTATTAGTGCTACATCATTTGTAATTAGCGCTGACGCCAAGAAACAAACGGCACATAGTGAAAACATAAGTGTTTTTTCACTTTTAATTTTGCTTTGTAACTTTTGTTTTAAAAGTTCAAATACGCAGCCTTTTTCAAACCCTGCCACAACCACCATAAGGCAGTAAAGAAGCACTAAAACAGGCAGGTTTATGTAGGATATGTATTCTTTGTCAGGTGGCACAATGAATGCTGATATCACAGCAAGAAATGCAGCTATTGTCAGAAGAATGTCTTTCTTTAAAAAATTTAATATCTTTTTCATATAATACCTTTTAAAAAAGCACCCGCTTACGGTTGCTTTTCTTTCTTTTTAAATATTACGAACTTACTGAAGAAGTAGTTCGATGTTATAACAATTACCGCAAGTATAAGTTTTATGAGCATTTCGCCTGAAATCTGTATTATACGAAGGTTTAAAACAACTCCTTCTACTGATGCAAGGTCCAAAAATAAAAACAATCCAATTTCTTCAAACACAAGGCTCAAAGCTCTTGCACCGCCGAATTCTGCCGCTTCTCTTGACACAGATTTAAAATCCCTGGCAGGCGATTTGAAAACATATAGCTTATTAGTAATAAACGCATAAATTACCGACACAAGCCACGCCACAACATTTGCGATTAAGTAATGCTCATGACCGATTGTGTTAAGCATCGCCCAGTAAACAGCAAAATTGACAATAGTTGTACCTATACCAAAAAGCGTATATAATATAAATTCTTTATGCTTCAGTATCATCTTCATCACTCTTTAAATGTTCTTTTATAATGTAGACAGGTCTGTTTTTTACCTGGATATACATCTTTGCCATATATTCGCCCAAAACGCCCAGGCAGAAAAGCTGAAGTCCCCCCAGAAACAACACAAGAACTACTATCGTAGCATAACCCGGAACATCTATTCCCCATACAAGTTTTTGTATGATTATAAATATAAGATATAAAACAGAAATAACAGATGATAAAAATCCTATATAAGTGGAAAGTCTCAAAGGAGTTGTCGAAAAAGCTACAATACCTTCAATAGCATATTTAAAAAGCCTTCCTGTTTCCCACTTTGTTTCACCGCTTGTACGCTCGGCCGCTTCATACGGAATATAGTGCGTGTTAAAACCAACCCAGCCAAATATTCCTTTTGAAAATCTGTGGTACTCTGTCATAGAAAGAATAGCATCCACCATCGTGCGGCGCATAAGGCGAAAATCTGATGCCCCGTTTACAAAGTCAACTTCAGAGATTTTGTTTATCACTTTATAAAAACAGGACTTTACCCAGGAAATGAGTTTACCCTCACGACGTTTTTTCTGAAAAGCTGTGACACAATCTATATCTTCATTTTCTTTTAATATAGAAAGCATTTCTTTTGCCACTTCAGGTCTTTGCTGCAAGTCCGCATCAATTATGCACACAAAATCGCCTCGGGATGCTTTCATACCTGCATACATTGCGGCTTCCTTGCCGAAATTTCGGCTAAATGACACCATCTGCACCAAGTCTTTATTTTCATTGTATATTTTTTTTAAGGCTTCGTGTGTTCCATCGTAACTTCCATCGTTTACAAAAACAACTTCATAGTCAACGAGGCCTTCAAAAACTGTTTTTGTTTCTTTCAGAAACTGTTCTACATTTCCCTCTTCGTTAAAGCAGGGAACAACCAACGAAAGCGTCATAATATCTACCATCCTAATTATCATTACTTTATAAATTATACCAAATATGATGTGTTTTTGTCAATATGCACACGTTTTCTGCTCTTGTGTTTAATGTTTTTTGCTCTGTGTGAAAAATATTAAAAAAAACACTTGATTTTTAAAATAACGTGTGCTAAAATCATTTTAACTTCAAAAAGGCTATGACCAAAAACAAGTAGGTTTACCCGAGTGCTTAGAGAGAGTTGTCGGTTGCTGCAAGACATCGGCTACGGTAAACTGAATACATTTTGTGAGCTGCGCACCGAAATTTCAAGTAGGCTGCGACGGGTGTTCCCGTTACAGAACTAGGGTATGTTAGTACCCGATAAGGCCCTTACCGTGAGATAAGGGTGAACCGAGGTGGTACCACGAGAGCATTCTCGTCCTCTGGATTAAAATCTTGAGGGCGGGATTTTTTTATTTTCCGCCCAAAATTTAGAAAGGGTGGTTTTTAATGTTTTTAAAAATCGGAATGTTAGTTATCTTCTTTGCAGTAATGGTTGCTGTTGGCCTTTACTGCAGAAAGCACTCAACAGATGTAAACGGCTTCGTTTTAGGTGGCCGCTCGGTAGGTCCGTGGCTTACGGCTTTTGCTTACGGCACATCTTACTTTTCTGCCGTAATCTTCGTAGGATACGCAGGTCAGTTCGGTTGGAAATTCGGTATTGCTTCCACATGGATAGGTATAGGTAACGCCGTTATCGGTTCGCTCCTTGCGTGGATTGTACTGGGAAGAAGAACACGTCTGATGTCCCAGCATCTTAATTCTTCCACAATGCCTGAATTCTTCGGCAAAAGATTTCAGAGCCCTGCTTTAAAAATCGCGGCATCAATTATAGTATTTATTTTCCTCATTCCTTACACAGCGTCATTATACAACGGTCTTTCAAGACTTTTTGATATGGCGTTCCCCCAGATTGATTACTCTACCTGCGTTATTGTTATGGCAGTATTAACAGGTATCTATGTTATTGCAGGCGGTTACATGGCAACTGCCATCAACGATTTCATTCAGGGCGTTATAATGCTTGGCGGTATTGTGGCAGTAATTGCTGCAGTATTAAACGTAAACGGCGGATTT
>JAZOSI010000050.1:0-11699 GCA_045657065.1 Congzhengia sp.
AATCAACAAGGAAAACTATTCCCACCACACAATCAAGCAGACAGGAAAAATGAACATAAACTGTCTGTCTACGGATGCACCTTTCTCTGTGTTTGAGCTTTTTGGTTTCCAGAGCGGCAGAAATGTGGACAAATTCAAAGATTTCCCGCGCCTTTACAGTGACAATGGTCTTGTATTCTTACCCAAGTATATAAATTCATTTATGTCATTAGAGGTCGAGCAGTATGTGGACCTTGGTACACACGGAATGTTTATCTGTTCAATCACAGAGTCAAGAGTTATAAACGACACAGAAACAATGACCTACACATATTATCAGAACAATGTTAAACCCAAGCCGAAAACAGACGGCAAAAAAGGTTTTGTATGTAAAATCTGCGGTTATGTTTACGAAGGAGACGTATTACCTGATGACTTTATTTGTCCTTTGTGTAAACACGGCGCTGCTGATTTTGAAGAAATAAAATAATTTTTTGGAGGAATTTAATATGTCAAAGTATTCAGGAACACAAACAGAAAAAAATCTTATGGCGGCTTTTTCAGGCGAATCTGAAGCAAGAAACAAATACACATATTTTGCATCTGTTGCAAAGAAAGCAGGATATGAACAGATCGCAGCGCTTTTCTTAAAAACCGCTGACAACGAAAAAGAACACGCTAAACTCTGGTTCAAAGAATTAGAAGGTATCGGCGATACAGCACAGAATCTTGTTTCTGCTGCAAACGGCGAAAACTACGAATGGACAGATATGTATGCAGGCTTTGCTGAAACTGCAGAAAAAGAAGGTTTTACAGATTTAGCAGCTCGTTTCAGATTAGTTGCTGAAGTAGAAAAACACCACGAAGAACGCTATCGTGCACTTCTTAAAAATGTTGAGATGCAGGAAGTATTCAAAAAGAGCGAAGTTAAAGTTTGGGAATGCCGTAACTGCGGTCATATTGTTACAGGAACGGCTGCTCCTGAAGTTTGCCCCACATGTAACCATCCCCAGGCTTACTTTGAAATTCACGCAGAAAACTATTAAGATAAAGAATTGTTCCCACGCTTTTGCGTGGGAACAATTTTAAATACGGAGTGTTATCTATGAAACTTGTATTGTTGACATCTCTTGGCGTCGGCGGTGCTACTGTAATAGGCGCCATCATCGGCTTTATATTCAAAAAAATATCTCACAAATTTACAGATTTAGTCCTTTCCTTTGCGGCAGGCGTTATGCTTTCTGCGGCAGTAATAGGACTTATCATACCGTCTTTAGAGGGTGCACCTAAAACAGGTGTAATCGTGACGGTAGCAGGTATTTTTACAGGTGTTATCGTATTAAACCTGATTGATAAGCTTGTTCCCCATATGCACAAGCTTGTAGGTGTAGATACTGAACCTCATAAAAATGAAGGACTTTCAAAGGTTCTGCTTTTTGTGACTGCCATTGCCATACATAACATCCCTGAAGGTATTGCCGCTGGTGTAGGATTTGGCTCGGGAGACACATCTCAGGCTTTACTCATTGCAGGCGGTATAGCACTCCAGAACATTCCCGAGGGTATGGTAATTATCGGACCGATGCTCGCCGCAGGAATAAAACCCGGCAGAACTTTCGTATGTGCGCTCGTTACGGGTTTGGTTGAAGTAATCGGTGCTTTGCTTGGTTATTTTGCGGTAAATGTTGCTACATTTATATTGCCTTTTGCTCTGTCATTTGCGGGCGGTACGATGCTCTATGTAGTAAGTGATGAAATGATACCCGAAACCCACGCCCACGGAAATGAACGGGGTGCGACTTATGCACTGCTCATAGGATTTTGTGTAATGTTGGTATTTGATGTTTTATTAAATTAAAAAAAGAGTGGCTTATGCCACTCTTTTTTAATTTATATAAAGTATCTCTTCTGTATTTTTAAGTGGATATGATACCAATGTATCTTTTGTTAGATCTTCGCAGTATAAGCGAACGGCACTGATTTGCCTGTTCTCGTAAGTGGTATAAAAGCATATTTTGTTTTTTAAATCATAGCACGAAGAGTAGAGAGTAAATTCATATCTCTCACCCACTCGTGCACATCCTTTTTGTTGTTCTGTGGAAGAAAGAATATGAAAAAAGTGCGAAAGTGTATCCCCACGGGAATTAAGGAGCGTAAACGCTCCGCGGATAAATCTTGATGCAGAGGATAAATCTCCGGGCAACCCCAATCCACCCATACCACGACTGTAAGGCGTGAGCTTTATTTTTTGGGAAAAGCGGTTTTTTATTTCGTCTGATGTTACGCTCATATAGTTTGAAAGATTGGTAAGATGATAGTCAAAAGGTGGATTGTTGGTAAGTGTATCTGTTGGGTTTTCGTGTATTTTAAGTCCGTCTTTTAATGGCTCTATTACTACCGATTTTTCTTTATCCGCCACAATCCAGTGAAGTGGAGTGTTGGGAAATTTTTCGCTGAAATGTATATCGGCTATAGAAATTCCCCGAATTAAATCTACACACTCTGTGACTGTTGAGCATTTTCCCAAAACATAAGGAATAAGCTCAAAAGGTCCAATGCATCGCTCATTTTTTTGAATTGGCGGAAAGTACGCGTTATCAGGAAAGTTAAGCCCTGCCATACAGAGCCCCGTTTCGTTCATGGCGTCATAGTATAGCGGATAGCCGTCTGATATTGTGCCGATTCCTATTATGGCAAAATGCTCGTTCTGTGGAAATACTTTGCGAAAACAAAAAGGAAATTTCTTTGGCGTTATAATGACACTCTCGCCAAAAGATATATCAAGGTCTAAATTTCTTCCGAAATATGAATTTGTACGGAAAGCAGTACACATTTTTATCACCCGTTTTAGTATCCCCGAAATCATAAAAACTATTGACGAGTCCCCATTTTTTTTATATAATACAAAAAGAGGTGAGGACAATGAAACTTTTTATAGCGTCAGATATCCACGGAAGCGGATATTATGCGGAAAAAATGATAAATGCCTATAAATCCGAAAAATGCGAAAAGCTCGTGATTTTAGGCGATATTCTTTACCACGGACCGAGAAACGATTTGCCGAAAGAATACGCACCCAAAAAAGTAATTCCCTTACTTAATGAATTAAAAGATGAAATAATAGCAATCCGCGGAAACTGTGATGCGGAAGTTGACCAGATGGTGCTTGACTTCCCCATAATGGACGACTACAAAATCATTGATGCCGACGGTGTAAAGATATGTATCACCCACGGCCATGTATATAATGAAGAGAAGCTACCACAAGAAAGTTTTGATGTGTTGCTTTCAGGACATACTCACATTCCGAAAAAATTATCTAAAGAAAATTGTATATGTATGAATCCCGGTTCTGTATCAATTCCAAAAGAAAACAGCCACCACGGGTATATGATTTTTGAAAACGGCAAATTTTTATGGAAGGACTTTGACGGGAATACAATTTCTGTCAAAGAAGGTGAATAATATGAACATTAAAACAAGAAAAATCGTATTTGCGGCTCTTTTTGCATCCCTTGTGTGCGTTGCAACTATGATTATAAAAATTCCGTCACCTTTATCAGGTTACATAAATCTAGGCGATAGTGCGGTAATTTTGTCAGGACTTGCATTAGGTCCTTACGGTATTTTAGCTGCAGCAGTAGGCTCGTGTCTTGCAGATGTATTTTCAGGGTACTTAGTGTATGCTCCCATAACCTTTGTGATAAAAGGCGTTATGGCATTCGTTGTTTACAAATTTTCAAAAAAAGCTGTTATTGGTGCAATTATTGCCGAAATATTTATGGCGGCGGGCTACTATGTTTTTGAAGGATTTTTGTATGGATTTGCAGCATCTCTGGTGAATATTCCTGCAAATCTTATTCAGGGCATAGCAGGATTTATTGTTGGAATGTTGCTTATTAAAGTTTTTCAAAAAAGTAAAATAACATTTTAAAAAACGGGCATTTGCCCGTTTTTTAATTTATTATAAACAAAATGACAACAGATTTGACATAAGACGACACTTTTGGTACAATATAGGGGACGAATTTGAGAGGTGGAAACTACCTATGAAATGCAGATTTTGCGGTAAAAAGATAAAAAAAGACAGTAATATATGTGAATATTGCGGAAAAGAAGTTACAGAAGGCATCAATACAGATGAGCTTATAGATGCCATGCCAGAGCTTCACGATGAATTTGACAATATTTCCAGACTTCAGGCAAAAGACAAAAAGAAAAAAGAAAGAAAAGAAAAACGCGAACAAACCAAATCAAAAAAAGGCCGTATTATACTTGCGATTTTACTTGTTTTAGTGATTGTTGCAGGTGTTGTAGCAGGTATGCTCTACTATAAAAACACCAACAAAGAGCCCGAAGTGGTAGTTCCTACGACTTCTGCTATTGATGGCGAGGTAAAGACAACCTTTAAATCAAAAACCATCACAGACTGGCTTGTAACTGACGAAGCGTCAGCAAAAGCGGCTATTGCTTTGGCTCAGGAAACTCTTGAGTTTGCCGATGTGGAAAACGAGTACGAATTATACAGAAAAACAGAGTTTACCGGTAGTACATTTTACCGTTTCCGTCAGGTATATCAGGGAATTCCTGTTTATGGCGGAGAAGTGGTGCTTATGGCAGATAAATCAGGAAAGCTTGTTGCGTATAACGGCTCGTACATAACCACAAAAGGTCTTACTGCAACTCATACAGTAGATAAAGCCACAGCGGGAAATACCATTATTGACTTTGTGAGCAAAATGTCAGATAACTATCAGATTGTAACAGGTACAAATATGACAGATGTGGAAAAGGTTGTAGTAAATACAGATGGCAAAACCTATCTTGCATATAAAGCTAATATCTCAGGTTATAACAGATTTGATGAATACAATGCGTTTGATGTTTTTGTGGATGCAGTAGGCGGAAAAGGAATTGGTGCTATTGCCACATCGAGCTTTGAAAATGAAAGCGAACTCGACGAAACAGAAGAAGAATATATTTACGAAATTTCCACAGTTAACGATAAGTTCAACTGGAATGACGAAAAAAGCACAATAGCAGAAGAAAGATTGCCGATTGCAGATATCGAATCAGGAAATGTTTCTCCTTATATTGCAAGTGTAAAAACTGCAATGGACCGCGCGTATAATTTCTTCGACAAGACTTTTGGTTACAAAGGCTTAGACGGAGAGGGAAGTAAGTTCAAAGTATATATCAATTCAAACGTATACGAAGAAGGAAAAATCCCCACAGGAAATGCGCTCTACACAAACGATAAACTTATGTTCTTCCGTGAAGATTTAGCACAGGGAGAAATTGAGTATAACTCTGTAGTACACGAGTATGCACACGGCGTAATAAGACATACAGCAGGTCTTTCGGGCACAAAGGAACTTACCGAAAATGCAGTAATTGCAGAAGGTCTGGCGGACATTTTTGCAGAACTTGCAGAATTAAAACTCGCCGGCACTGCTGACTGGATTCACGGTGAAAGAAATATGGATGCGTTATCAGACGGATACTATATGTTCTTCCAGAATGATTCTCAAATTAATACCGTGCAGGACTGTTATGCATATAGTACAGTAGTTTCACATTTTGCAAGCTATATGAATAGCTATATCAAAGATGTGGATACATTGTGTGAATACTGGTTCAAGGTGCTGAATCTTATGACAGTTCACACTGATTTCAATGAATTAAATACCATTCTTTATACAGTTGCAGAATCTATGTACGATGCAGGAAGGCTGGATGCTGAAGAAATGTCGGCGATAACTGCAGGAATACAAATGCTGACGCAGGATAAAAATGCACAAGGTGAAATCGAGTAACGGTGATTGAATTTAGCACATAATATTATAAAAAGGAACACCGAGTTGGTGTTCCTTTTTTGTTAGTTTGTGATGAGATAGTCATTCGTTATGTCAGGCGTTACTTCTGTCTTAACTTTAATTCCCGCTTCATTTAAATTTCTCAAAAGTATGTTCATATCAGGTACGATATAGCCTGTGTCGTCTTTTTCGTAGTCCTTTATGAGTTCTTCTACCGTCTGTGCGTTTTCTTCTGTTACTTCTACAGTTGCTATTGTGTAGTATTCCAGGTCAACTTCACAGAAGACTGCAGGAGTAAATTCTTCTGCGTTTTCTTCCATCGGAACTTCTGCCGATTCGTCAGGAACAATTGTTTTTTCAGAAATTACCCGTGTGTTTTTCTGTGCTTCTTCGGTCTTTGGAATGTTGATGATATCAGGCTTGTCAGAAGCCTTTTCTGCGGAAAGTACGGGTGTGTTTTCGATGGGCGTTTCTTTAGTGTCAAAAGCATCAAAACTTACAACACAAAGAGCCAGAACTGCCGCAACGGCAACGCCTGATGAAATACGATGCAGTAAAACTGTACGCTGTTTTTTTGCCTTTTGCAATTTTGCTTTGGCGGTCACTTTTGCACTGAAGTCAGGTGTTACTTTAACCTCCGGTAGTTCCTTTGTTTTTGTCATTATGGACATCATAAGGTCAAGCTCTTTTTTGCAATTCGGACATCTTTCTATATGTTCCTTTACGGTCAAAACTTCTTCTTCGTCAAGCAAGTTGTCAACATAAAGCGGTATTAAATTAAGAATATCTTTGCAACGAGGGGCATTCATTTTTTTCGCTCCTTTCATCTATTTAGACGAATTGTTATAAAAAAAGTTCCTTGTTTTCTTCCAATATTTTGCGAAGAGCCAGCCGCGCTCTGGAAATTCTCGACTTGACTGTGCCGAGAGAAACTCCGAGAATTTCTGCGATTTTTTCGTAATCAAATCCTTCGATATCACGCAACACTATCACTTCCCGATGCTCATCGGAAAGTTGCGTCAATGCTATGTCGAGTACATTCAGTGCGTCTTTTTTTACAAAGTTTTCGTGAGGCTCAAAGGATGTATCTTCTAACTGAATTTCAAAGTCGTCATCCTCACGGTTTGTCTGGTTTATGCTGACAGTTGTGGGTTTTTTTGATTTTTTTCTTAAAATATCTCTACATATATTGGAAAGAACCGTATAAAACCAGGTAGAAAATTTAGACTCCTGTTTAAAAGTGTGTATTTTATCAAAAACTTTTAAAAATGCCTCCTGCACTGCATCTTCGGCATCACCCTGGTCTTTTAGCATGCGGTAAGCAAAATTTACGGCACGATTTTCATAAAGTTCAACTAACTGCGTAAAAGCGTCCATATCGCCGTCTTTAATTTTTTTGATAAGCTCGTCCATAAATTTTCACCTTCTTTCCTAATAAAAAGCGATTGTAATTTCTTACAATCGCACATTTATTTTTGCCACTTATTTTTTTGCTATTCAAACAATGAATCGTCATTTTCAATCCATTCTGAAACATCTATTATGCGGTATTCTTCTTTTGTGTCACGGATTATGACTTTTTCGATACCTGCATTGATAATTGCACGCTTACACATAGAGCAACTGTTTGTGCCCGACATAAGCTCGCCCGTCGCACCGCTTACACAGGCAAGGTACAGAGTTGAGCCTATCATATCACGACGGGGTGCAGAGATTATACAGTTCTGCTCTGCGTGAACAGAGCGGCAAAGCTCATAACGCTCGCCTGATGGAATGTTCATTTCTTCTCTTATGCAACGGCCTAAATCTATACAGTTTTTGCGACCGCGGGGTGCGCCGTTAAAACCTGTTGAGATAATTTCGTCGTTTTTTACGATTATAGAACCATAGCAACGGCGAAGACAGGTACTGCGCTCTGCAACAGTCTCGGCAATATCTAAATAATAATTTATTTTATCTCGTCTGTTACTCATAATTTAACCCTCTAAAGCAGTTATTTTATTTACTCTTGCTTCGTGTCTGCCGCCTTCAAAGCTTGCCGCCATATAAGCATCCAGTATATTTTTTGCAAGGTCAGGGCCTGTAATTCGTCCGCCAAATGCAATCATATTTGCATTGTTGTGGCGTTTTGTCATTTCAGCTGAATATTCATTGGTTACAAGTGCACAACGGATGCCTTTTACCTTGTTTGCAGCCATTGAAATACCTATTCCTGTGCCACAAACCAAAATTCCCCAGTCGCATTCTCCTGATGTTACTTTATCGCAGGCTGCCTTTGCAATGTCGGGGTAGTCAACGGAATTTGTGTCGTATGTACCTACATCGCATAAGTCACAACCTTTATCTTCAAGGTGTTTTTTCAAAACTTCTTTTAATTCAAAACCACCGTGGTCGGCGCCAAGTACAATTTTCATTATTTTTCCTCCGATTTGTGTTTTTCGTCGTATTCTCTTTCTGCTTGTGATTTTCGCAGATATAAGGGTGCAAATACTTCGGAATTTCCTGTTTTGTTGTTTAGTGCTTTATTATATGCAATATCTGCAATTACCGCTGCTCTGATGATACTGTGAAGAGAATCCGCAAAATGCGCATCAGGAAGACTTTCGAGTCTTTCGTGGTTTGCATCGACGCCGTCGCCCACAAACAATACGTTTTTATCTTTTGCGAATTCAATTATATCTTCTACCGTCATAACGCAGGGAGCAAGAATTTCCATGCCTTTTTCGTATGCGGCGGCGTAGCATTCATTTTCCCTTGCGAAAATTAAAGACATAACAGTTCCGCAAAAATGCTTTACAGCACTGCCAAGGGCTTCTAACGCATTTACTGCAACGCAGGGTTTGTCGAGTGTGTCCGCAATTCCCCGTAGAGTCGCAGCTCCGATTCTTACACCTGTAAAAGAGCCGGGACCTATACCGCAGGCAAAAACATCAACATCAGCAAATGCAAGTCCCACATCGTTCATCATTGTTTCTACCATAGGAAGCATTTTTACAGAGTGGGTTTTGCTTTGATTTTGTGTATATTCACATAGTAATTTTCCATCTGACACCACCGCAGCGCATGCAGCGGTAGATGATGAATCAATAGCGAGAACTATCATAATTACTCCTTAATTGTTACCGTGATTGTTCTTTCAGTAAAAGTATCTTTTGAAAATCTGATTTCGATTCTTTTTCTTGGTAATGAATTGGGTATATTTTCGGGCCACTCGATAATACAGATACCGCCATTTGTCAGATACTCTTCAAACCCGATTTCAATGAGTTCATCTTCATCTTCAATGCGGTACATATCAAAGTGATATACGGGAAACTGTCCTCCGTCATATTCATTTACTACAGTAAATGTCGGGCTTGTGGCGTATTCGCACGCACCAAGAGCCCGACATAAGCCGTTCGTAAATACAGTTTTACCCACGCCCATTTCTCCGTAAAGGCATACCACATCTTGCGGAGAAAGTTTTTTGGATATTTCTGCCGCGATTTTTTCGGTATCTTCAGCAGAAAAAGATTTAAATTCTAACATTTAAGCTGCAGGATTTCCCGGTGTAATAGACGGTTTCGGAGCCGGTGACGGAGCGGGTGCAGGCTCAGGTTCAGGGGTAGGTTCAGGATTAGGTGCAGGAGCGGGAGTCGGAGAGGGTTCAGGTTTTGGCTGAGGAGCAGGTTCTTCTGCTTCAGGCTCATCTTCTACTTCAGGCTCTGTAATCACTTCGTTACCCAGAACTTCGGGGATTTCATTATCCACATTGGGTTCATCTTCTTCTATAATTTCATTGAAATCTTCTTCAAAATCAGGGGTTTCGTTTCCGAATGTAGCAGGCTCTTCATTGCGGTCTAAAATAATCTCGGTTATTTTTGCAGATGCAAAGAAAAGTGCAATCAAAACCAAAATCACGATTAAGATTTTACCGATTTTTTTGAGCACGACAGGACTCTTTTTTTCGTCCTTTTCTTCGATTTCGTCAAAAGATTCGTCTTCTGTAAAATCAAAATACTGGTACTCTGATTCGTCTGTTTTTTCGCTTTCCAGTTCGAAATCTTCGTAAACTATTTCTTCGTTATTTTCTTCAAGGAAGTCTTCGGTATATCTTCTGCCTGTTCTTTTCATTTTAGTTCCTCCTGTTCATTTTGTCAGAATAAACTTGCTAATTTCATTGTAACATAAACATTGTTTAAAGTAAAGTAAAATTTAGTTGAGTATAGTGCGTACACAGATGTCTTCTTTGCGTTTTACACGTCCTGTTTTTACATATAGAGTGCCCATATCGAGGTCGGGGTTATAGTTTTTGATGTAGGAAAGGGTGTTGTAGTTTCTTACATCAAACTCATGTACGCCCGAATCTACTACAGAGCTTTCACCGTTTCTGTATACCATAAGGGTTCCTGTTTTGAAAAATTCTTCGTACTGGTCATAGTAGAAAAACGCACCGTCAACAAAGAAGAATTCTCTGTTGGATTTATCTGAAAGATCCTTGTATTTTCCATCGGTATAAATGCCGATAGCATCTCCTGAAAAGACCGTTACAGTTTCGGGGTCGTTTTTGTCTACGAAAAATTCAGAAATATTTTGCGCAATAAGCATTCTTGACTTCAAAGACTTATTCGCAATGGTGTATCTGACAAGGTCAGTGGTGCCGTCTTGTGAGATTTCTGCACAATACAAAAAATCAGAATCTTCGGGAATTATGATCTGCTGGGGAAATTCTTCAAACGCCATAAAGGGAGTGTGACCGCCCCTGAGAAGCTTCAAATCAGTATCCATCTTTATAGAAAGTGATGTAGTAATGGCAGTATCTATTTGATTGAGATCTGATATGGTGCTGATTTCTGTTTTGTAGATATCAGTGTCATACGCTTTGTAAAGAATTGTATCTTTAGAGGAATCGGTGTAAGTAAGGTAAGGCGATTCCAGATAAACATCTATACGTTTCCTGTTGTTGCGGTTGTAATTATAAAGAGAATAAACAGATACGCTTGCCGGATTTTCCTTATAGTGTGCACGGATTTTATCACGGAATTGTTTTTCGTCGTATTCTTTCTGTGCATTTTGGTATCCTTCATCATCAAACAAAGAAACGCCGTCTGTTTTTTCTATAAAATCGTCCATTTTAGGAATTTTGAGCTTTGCATCTTTTGCGGAAAAACTGTCATCAAAAATTTCCGTAAAGGGTTTTTCGTACATTTCTTCGGTGGTATAGTATACAAAACCGTCAAGAAGAATTCCGTCAATTACATTTTGCGCAATAGGTTTGGAGTTTTTCAATTCTTCTTTTTTGTAAAGGATAGAATCTTTTATATAATAGATATGCTCATATTCTGTTTTCGGAGTTATGAGCTTTTCTACACCTGAATCAATAAGTTTAGGTGTAGATTTTTTTTCTGTTTTGCAGATAAAGATTGACTTGTCGGTGTCTTTAAAAAACATAACAGTTTCGCCGCTTTTGTTCAGGTAATAGTCTGAAATATCAGATGCGACTATATGATTTTTTGTGGTATCTGAAATGTAGAGATGTCCTTCTTTTCTGTATGCAACGGTTTTTCCGTTACTTGTTGTCTTAAAATCAGAAACATCCGTGTCAATTACAGTAATGTCACTCATTGTGTTTTCATCGTTTTCCAATGTACGCATACAGAGATTATGGAGGCCCGTTTCAGCGTCTTTTGAAAGGAAAAAGTAGGTGTTTCCTTTGTTTGCAATTTTTAACGAGTTTTCGGTTTCTGATGAAAGTGCCGTAACTGTAAAATCTGCACTTTTCATATTTCTTGCGACAATGTCAGAAAGCTTTTGATAAACAACAGGCTGGCGCGATTTGTCGTATGTAACGGTGGGGAGATAACGCTCGGTTGCCTCCTTGTAACCGATGTACGCGGCAATGCCTACAACTAATACAATAACAAT
>JAZOSI010000051.1:0-41633 GCA_045657065.1 Congzhengia sp.
AATTTTAGGTGCCGTATTCGGTGTGCTTTTAGGAATAGCGGCAAAAGTCTTCCGAGTATCAAAAGACGAAAGAATAGAAAAAATCACAGATCTCTTAGCAGGCGCAAACTGTGGCGGATGTGGTTACCCAGGATGTGGCGGTTTTGCAGAAGCCTTATGTAAGGGCGTTGCAAATATCACAGACTGCCCCAGCACAAAACCTGAAAACAGAGAAAAAATTGCAGAGATTTTGGGCGTTACTGCAGAAGAAACAGCTCCAAAAGTTGCAATGGTAATGTGCAGCGGTACTTGCGGTACAGTAGCATTAAACCACAAATACGAAGGGCTCACAAACTGCGTAGCGGCTGCCCGTTACGGTGGCAGCGACAAAGCCTGCAGTTTCGGTTGTATAGGTTTTGGCTCATGCTCTGATGTTTGTCAGTTTGATGCTATACACATAGAAAACGATGTGGCAGTAGTAGACCGTTCAAAATGTGTTGCCTGCGGTGCCTGTGTAGATATCTGCCCTCATAATGTAATTAAGCTTGTGGCAGTAAAACAGAGAACATTCGTAAAATGTGTATCAAAGGACAAAGGCGCAACAATTAAAAACACCTGCTCTGCAGGATGTCTTGGCTGTAAAATCTGTGAAAAGAACTGTCCCAAAGATGCAATTCATGTAATAGACAATGTGGCAGTGATTGATTACGCAAAATGCGTAAACTGCGGTATTTGCGCAAGTAAGTGTCCCAAGAAGATCATTGACTTTACGAAACCTGACGGAACAAAACCACATCTTAAAACAGAAGAATAAAAAATACAGCACTCCGTAAGGAGTGCTTTTTAATTTATCTTATTGCCAAACTGTTATTCAATAGCGTTGTGCTATACAGGAACAACACATCCGCGCCCTCAAAATCCACCAGATTTCCAAGCATTTCGCTTGCCGTATATCTTGTGTCGATGACGGTTATTTTGTCATAACCCTCCAAAAACAGAGGCGCAATGGATGAGCCGAAAGAGTCACGGAAAAGGACCAAGTGATTTTTTGGGTTTCCGCCTTGCTTCTCTATAGTGATAAGCGGCATCGTACCTGATAAAAACATTTCATAGGGATCTTTTCCCGATGCTTTTTCCATATTGTACATTTCGCCCTTTTGGGGAAGTCCTGACGGGTAGTAGGTAACGATGGCGTTATCTATGGTATCATTTGTAAGATACTTAATCTCATCAGGCTCAACGGGTAAAGCGTACTGTCCCGAATATACTCCGTAGAAAGGATATGGAGAAGTGTTTTCCTGATAACTACCGCCGTTTATTCCTTTTCCCATTTCGTTTAAAATATGGTCAGAAATGTCTGTGATTTTTTCCTGACGCCAATGTGTGTCTGTTCGGTAATAGTCATCAGCAGACAATAAGTCCGTCACATCAATATACTCCATAAATGAAAGTTTTTCGCGCATTTTTCCGATAAAGCTTTCATAGTCCAAAGACGGATAACCGTTTTTATTTGCCAACACAAAATTCTTATCGGGAACAATGGTAAGAAATACGCGATTGTCTTTTAGATACTTTTGATAGATAAATGTGAATCTTTCCTGTGCGTGACTCATCATAGCGGGATTTTCGCTACTATCAATCTTTGAAAGATGCCCGTCGGCTACAAAAACACCGTTGTTATCGCTTTTGAATAATACACTTTTTACAAAGGCAGCCTTAACTCCGCGCAAGATGTCACGTGCAGGGAAACGGTCGGTAGAATAACTTTCAAAGCCTTTTTGCCATTCTCCGCTTTCAATATTTTCAGCGCTGACCTCAGGGAATTTTGCCAATTCTCTGCGCTCTGAGTCTGAGTAGTCGCCCTCGGGGAAAGCAAGACACAAAGCAGACACGCTTAGGAAAATCACTGCAAATAAAATGGTTATAATAATACTTTTATTTTTCATCTTACTCCCTCCTTAAAATCTGAAATACAAGAACGGATTGAATGATCCGTCAACCAAAAACGCTGTAACTACAACCAAAAGTACAACGAGTAAAAGAATTTCTAAAATGTCGGTGACTTTTTGTGTACGGGGATTCTCAAGCAACGATTCGCCTATTTTTTTTGGTAAGGGCGTTGCGCCTAAAATTGCTAAAATCAGCACAAATCCGTAGTTTTTAAAAGCATAAAGTACGCTACTTGAAACAAAAGGAATACCACCAACACCAAAAAGACCGCCAACTCGTGCGAATGCCTCAATCGCACCATTTCCGCTGAATATCACAAAAGATACTGCAATAAAGAAAAGGGTGTACAGGCGCGCAAGTACTTTTGATTTTTCAATATATTTTAACAAGAATGTTTTTTCTATTAAGAGTAGCACGAAGAAGTACAGTCCCCATATAATGAAGTTCCACTCTGCGCCATGCCAGAAGCCTGTCAAAAACCATACTACAAACAGATTGAAAAGAAGCCTTACCTTGCCAACTCTGTTTCCGCCAAGGGGAATATACACATAGTCGCGGAACCATGAGCCAAGGGAAATATGCCATCTTCTCCAGAATTCCGAAAGACTTTTTGAAATAAGGGGATAACGGAAGTTTTCTAAAAATTCAAATCCGAATATTTTTCCCAGACCTATTGCCATATCAGAATAACCCGAAAAGTCAAAGTAAATCTGAAGCATAAAGCTTACGGCAAAAAGCCAGTAATACACAACTGACAAATCAGTTGATGCGTAAAAACTCTCACAAAACTCGCCTAAAGTGTTGGCAAAAATTACTTTTTTAGCAAGACCGAAAATAAACCGTCTTACACCTGATGCAATCTTTTCAAAGGAATGTGTGCGCTCTCTGAGTTGGTCAGCAACATCCTTATATCGTACGATAGGACCTGCAATCAACTGTGGGAAAAGCGCAATATATGTGGCAAGAGTTATGGGGTTTTTTTGAGCAGGCACTTCGCCACGATAAACATCCACAGAGTAGCTCAACACCTGAAAAGTATAAAAGCTGATACCTATGGGAAGTACGGGAAGATAAATATCCATAAGCTCTAAAGGCCATCCCATAAGGCGCCCGTAATTCATCACAAAAAATCCTGTATATTTAAAATACAGAAGTCCTGATAAAGTAAGCCCTATGGTAATAAAAAGAAAAAGCTTTTTAAAGATTTTCTTTTGTGCTTTTTCTATCAAAATGCCAAAAATATAATTTACCAAAACTGTTGCAAGCATCAAAAATACGCACTTTGGCTCGCCCCAGGCATAAAAGAAAAGGCTTGATACCAAAAGTACAGGATTTTTAAGTTTTCGTGGTGCCAGAAAGTACAAAATCAATACTATCGGCAGGAAATAATAAAGAAAAGATATACTTGAAAACAGCATAGGATTTCTCCTTTTTTATAAAAAAAGCGGGCAGACTTGGCCACCACCAGATAAGGAAGTATTGTCCTAAAAATCGTATTTTTGGCGAATTTCTGCGTTGAAAAAGTTCCATATCCGTCAGGATGATGGAACTTTTTCGCCTTAAACCTCATCCAAAAATCCTGATTTTAGGATGCGATGCAGTTTTGAATCTCATATTTTTAGAATTAGACAAGGAATAAAAATGCCGTAATACTATGACGTATTTCGGCATTTTTTGACGCAGTATAAACTGAAAATATGGTTTCAAAACCAACACTGCCTTATTTGACGGTGGCCATTTGCCCGCTTTAAAATTTTTGATTATTCTTCGAACTGTTCAGGACACATTACAAAGAATACTTTGTTGCCTGATGTTGCTGTTACCATTTCGTCTGCTGTTACACAGATGTTCCAGCGGAGGTTGGCGTTAGCCTTTAAATTAGAAACGAAGTCAGATGCGCTCACTCCGTCAGCAAGTTCAAACACATAACCGATAAAGGGGATTGAGCCAATCATAGGCATAAATACGGCACCTGATTTGAAGCCTTTTACTTCGAAATTGTCAAAGCCTGAAAGTAAACCTTCTTCTACTTCCATAGCACCTGCCATAAAGGGAAGTGAACCGCCGTTAGCGATTGATTCTGCGATAGAAAGTGCTGAACCTGATGCTTTAGAACGGAATTCTTGAGCGAGCTTCTGACCAACTGTTTTAGGTTCTTCAGCCGGTTTTTCTGCAGGCTTCTCTGCAGGCTTCTCTGCAGGTTTTTCAGCAGGCTTTTCAGCCGGAGTTTCCGCTTCAACCTTTTCGTCTTCTTCCGCAGGAGCTTTTTCATCTTCTACGGGTGCTTCGATTTCTGAATTTTCAACGGGTGGTTTTTCGTCTTCTGCAACTTCGGTCTTTCCGCAAGCTACAAAAGATGCAGTCGTTGCTATTACTAAAAGTAATGCGAGTAATTTTTTCATATTTATCTTTACCTTTCTGCCCGAAAAATATTTATAGAGCATAATCTTTTGCGGGCAAAAAAGTTATGCTGATATTTAAAACCTTAATAGCACCTTGCCCGGCACGGCAAGGGGAGACATACTCCAAAATAATTATACTAAAAGTGCGCGTATATGTCAATAAAAAAAGGAATGCCAAAGCATTCCTTTTAAAATTATTCGACGGGTTTTGTATGCCAGATTTGTTCTGCATAATCGGTGACACTACGGTCTGACGCAAACATTCCCGCATTTGCAATGTTTTTGAGCGACATCTTCATAAATCTGTCACGGTCAGCATAAGCTTCGGATACTTTTTCGTGAGCGTTGCAGTAGGATTCAAAATCTGCAAGGTTCATATAGGGGTCAGAGTTCACCAGATAGTTGTAGATAGAGTCAAAGTTCTTACCTGGGATGCCGTCTTTAATAAAATCTACAACACGACGGATTCTGGGGTTACCTTCATAGTAACTTCTGGGGTTATAGCCACGACGAGCAAGGTCATTTACCTCATCTGTGCTCATACCGAAGATGAAGATATTTTCATCGCCTACGCATTCGTAAATCTCAACATTGGCACCGTCCATAGTACCAAGTGTTACTGCGCCGTTTATCATAAGCTTCATATTACCTGTACCTGATGCTTCTTTACCAGCTTGAGAAATCTGCTCTGAGATGTCAGCTGCAGGGATAATGATTTCAGCAAGTGAAACTTTATAATCCGCGATAAACACAACTTTCATATAATCACGAACATCGGGGTCGCGCTCAATCATATCAGATAAAGCACAGATTAAACGGATGATTTCTTTTGCCATAAAGTAGCCTGCAGAGGCTTTTGCTGCAAAGATAAATGTCTTCGGAGCAGGTTTTAATCCGTCGTATTTAATTCTCAAATAAAGGTCAATAATGTGCAAAGCATTTAACAACTGACGCTTGTACTCGTGAAGTCTTTTTACCTGAATGTCAAAGAGTGAATCGCAGTTAAGCTCGATACCGTTCTTCTTTGCAACATATTCAGCAAGGCGTTTTTTGTTTGCGCGCTTGATTTCGTAGAGAGCATCAAGTACCTTTTTGTCGTCTGCAAATTCATTGAATTTTTCAATATTTTCAAGACTCTTTTTGAAAGAGTCACCGATTTTTTCTTCCAACAATTCGGACAGCAACGGGTTTGCCTGACAGAGCCAGCGTCTGTGAGTGATACCGTTTGTTACATTTGTGAATTTATCGGGGTAAACCGCGTTGAAATCACGGAATGTGTCGCGTTTTAAGATTTCAGAGTGGAGCTTTGAAACACCGTTTACATTGTATGAGCCTGCAATACACAGGTTCGCCATTTTCACCATTCCGCCCTCAATGATAGCCATATTGTTGATGCTACCACCAAGATTTGCGTGGTTTTCGTAGATGTATGCACAGAAACGACGGTTAATCTCTTCGATTATGGTGTAGATTCTGGGAAGATGTGATTTTACCAAATCTACAGGCCATTTTTCCAGCGCTTCGCTCATTACTGTGTGGTTTGTGTAGGCAAGTGAAGCCGATGTTATTTCCCAGGCTTCATCCCACTTGTAGTTGTACTCATCCATAAGAATTCTCATAAGTTCGGGAACGCAAAGTGACGGATGGGTATCGTTTATATGGATTACAGCGTAATCGGCAAAATTATCAAAAGTGCCGAAACGCTTGAAATGTCTTTTTGTTATCTGCTGGAGCGATGCACTTACGAAGAAATACTGCTGTTTTAAACGCAATGATTTACCCTCGTAGGTGTTGTCAGCAGGGTATAAAACCTTTGAAATTGATGATGCTATAGCTTCGTTTTCTGTTGATTTTACATATTCGCCTTTTGAGAAAAGGTCCATATTAAAGCCTGATGTAGCCTTTGCACTCCATAGACGAAGTGAGTTAACAGCTTCTGTATCATAACCCGAAATAAACAGGTCATAAGGTGTAGCGATTATGCTTACATAGTCTTTGTGCTCGGTTTTTAAGCCGTCGTCTGTCCAGTGTTCGTCAACTGTTCCGAAGAAATGTACTTCCACTTCTTCGTCATATCTGGGGTTCAGCCAGTAACCTGCTTTATCAATCCAACTGTCGGGGAATTCGTTCTGCCAACCGTCGATGATTACCTGTTTGAAGATACCGAATTCGTATCTGATAGAGTAACCTGTAACAGGGTAACCGAGTGTGGTAAGAGAATCCATGTAGCAGGAGGCCAGACGACCTAAACCGCCGTTACCAAGACCTGCATCGGGCTCCATTTCATAAAAATCTTCAATATCTATTTTGTGGTCTGAAAGATATTTCTTTATATCGTCTTCCACACCTAAATTCCACAGGTTATTCTTTAAAGATGTGCCAACCAAAAATTCCATTGACATATAGTAAACCTGTTTTTTGTTCTGCTCTTTTACTTTTTTAGCGTACTTTGCACGCTTTTCTGCCAGTGCCTGATTGGTGGAAGTCATGAGAGCTTCGTAAATCTGACGGGGGTTAGCACTATCAATATCAGTACCGTAGTTAACCTCCATAATTTTTTCCATATTTTCTTTTAAGTTCTGAGATAATTTGTTCATTCTTTTTTCCTTACTTTGCTATTATTTCTTTGTAAATTTCTATATATTCTTTTGCAGGTACACTCCAGCTGTATTCCCCTGACATAGCGTTTTTGCGAAGGGCACGCCAGAGGGGTTTGTTATTGTACAAATCTACTGCACGGCGGATAGCGTCTAACATATCGTAGGCGTTGTAGCTTTGGAAAGTCACACCGCGTCCCTCTTTTGTCTGGGGGTTAAATGAAGGCACGGTATCGTGCAGTCCGCCTACTGAATGTACAATCGGAACTGTACCGTAGCGCATTGCAATCATCTGTGAAAGACCGCAGGGTTCTGATTTTGATGGCATCAGGAACATATCTGCTCCTGCATAAATTTTCTGTGCCATAGCGCCTGAAAAACCGATATAGCCACGGATTTTATCGTGTCGTGACTGTTCCCAGTTGTGGAAAAAGTTTTCAAAATGCTTGTCGCCAGTTCCCAATGCAATCAACTGTACGGGAAGGTCTGCGATTTCTCCTGCTACTTCGCACAAAAGGTCAATGCCTTTCTGATTGGTAAGTCTTGTTACCATACCGATAACGGGAATGTCGTTGTTGACTTCTAATCCCATTTCTTTTTGCAGTGCTTTTTTGTTCATTGATTTGAAACGGATGGTTTCATAGTTGTAATTTTTAGCTATCGCACTATCTGTTTCGGGGTTAAACACTTCTGTATCTATACCGTTTACTATTCCGCGGAGTTTATATCTCCTTGGAATTAAGATATTATGAAGACCGTGGGAATGAGCCTCAGTTAAAATCTCTTCGGCGTAGGTGTTACTTACTGTTGTCACCATATCACAAGCTTCGATGCCGCCTTTTAAGAGGTTTATATTTCCGTCATACATAAGAAGCGAACGGAAGTTCACATCAAGACCGAAGATACTGCCCAAAATGATTGGGTTATATTTTCCCTGAAACTCGATGTTGTGAATCGAAAGAACGGTCTTTATATTTCTGTATCGTTCGTCAGCTCTGTAAAATGCTTCAAGATATATGGGAAGAAGAGCCGTCTGCCAGTCGTTTACGTGAATCACATCGGGGAAGTAGTTTATGAGATTTAAAACATCCAGAACTGCTTTTGAAAAGAAAGCAAAACGCTCGGAATCATCATATTCGCCATAAATTTGCTGGCGTGCAAAATACTGCTCGTTGTCGATAAAGTAGTATGTTACTTTGCCTACTTTTGAACGAAAAACTCCGCAGTATGTTTTTCTCCAGCTTATAGTTACATAGAAGTTGTCGATAAACTCCATCTGACTCTTTAGTGTATGAGGAATATCAGAATAAAGGGGCATTATGACAGATGCTTCAATCCCTTCTTCTGCCACTGCTTTAGGAAGCGCTCCCAAAACATCGCCAAGACCGCCTGTTTTTAAAAACGGTGCGGCTTCTGATGTGGCATATAAAACTTTCATCAAAAATCACTCCTTAACACAGCGAAAGCGGAAATTCGCCACTAAAAATCGTGGTTCGGATTACTCACTTTCGGTTAACACTATATATTATACGAAAAATTACAAAAATAATCTATTGACATATTACATAAAAGCAAAGGGCAAAACCTAAACGGTTTTGCCTTTATTTACAACAACAGGTAAATTCAGTTCGCCTTTTAATATTTTATTTTCTGAAACTACTGCATTTTTGTCTACTATCACACAGTCGAGGGATGCGTTGTTTTCAACAATTGAGTTCTGCATAATAATTGAGTTTCGGATTTTAGCACCCGATTTTACTTTTACATTTCTGAAAATAATGCTGTTTTCCACATCGCCGTCAATCACACAACCATCAGCAACATAACAGTTTTTAATTTTTGCGTTGTCGCCGTATTTTGTGGGTACGGAGTCTTTTGTACGGGTTAAGATTGGCTGTTCGGGATTAAAAAGTTCTGCACGGACATCACGAGAGAGAGTATCAAGGTTTGATGCCAGATAAGTCTCAAGGTCGTCAATAACCTTAAAATATCCATTGTGTTCATAGGCGTAGATATTGAGTTCGGAAAACTTTTTAGCTATAACATCTTTTTTGAATGTTTTCCAGCCGTATGTTACACCGTAGTCAATAAGGTCGTAAAGTAAAGATTTTTTCATTACATAAACATCTTCAGCAACTAAAACCTCACTCTGTTCAGGACGAGCCTTTATAATTGCGCTGATGATTTTACCGTTTTCGTCCAGCGTCAGCTCTGTGTCAGTTTCTTCGGGAACAGACTTTGTGGCTAAAACTGTGATGTCGGCACCGCTTTTTATATGAGCGTCAAAAATCTCATTAAAGTTGATGTTTGCCACCATATTGCCCGATGCAATTACACAGTATTCTTCCAACATACTGTCAAAATAACCGTGTACGCTCTTTAAGATTTCAAACTGATTGTCATTGTATGAAAAATCTGTTGTAGCAAAGGGGGTAAGTATTTTAAGACCGCCGTTTTTACGGTCTAAATCCCAGTCTTTTCCCCAGCCTAAGTGGTCCATCAAAGAACCATACTTGCTCTTTGTAATAATACCGATATCACGGACTTTTGCTCCAACTAATGATGAAAGCATAAAGTCGATGAGTCTGTATCTTCCGCCGAAAGGCACGGAAGCAAGAGTTCTTTTGGCTGAGAGTTCGTTTAATTTATTTTCTGTACTGTCATAAACATCTGTAAATAATATGCAAAATGCGTCCATTTCGGACCTCCGTTTCTGCCGTATGGCCGTCTATTTTATCGGCATTCGCCTGGGGCTAACATTTCCTTTGGAAGGACTTTTTGTCCTTTCTTCACCCTTGCGCCCTGACCGATTACAGCAATTCCCCACTGATCGCGGTCGGGGTAATCTTCAGGGGGAGCACCGACAACAGCACCCTCTTCAATCACAGCATCGTCAGCGACGATTGCATACTGAACTTTTGCGCCTGATTCTATGTGAACATTTCTCATAATAACCGAGTAGTCGATGATTGCCTCCTTATCCGCTTTTACATCAGAGAAAAGCACCGAATTATTGACCGTTGCCTCAACATCACAACCTTCTGTAATCATAGAGTTTGTGATGGTGGCGTTACTGCCGATATAGTGAGGCGTGGTGAGTGAATGTTTGCAGTAAATACGCCATAATGGATCGCCCAGATTCAAGGGAATTGTGGGATTTAAAAGGTCCATATTCGCTTCCCACAAATTATCTACTGTACCAACGTCCTTCCAGTAACCGTCAAAAGGATATGCAAACATCTTTTCTCCTGCATTTAACATATTGGGAATGATGTTTTTACCAAAGTCGTTAGCAGACGCAGGGTTAGCCTCATCCTCTATCATATATTTTTTGAGTTTTTCCCAAGTGAAAATATACACACCCATTGATGCTTTTGTTGACTTGGGAACTTTGGGTTTTTCTTCAAATTCATATATGGACAAGTCTTCGTTTGTATTCATAATGCCGAATGCAGAAGCCTGGTCAATGGGAACATCCATAACTGCAATTGTGGCATCGGCTCCCTTTTCTTTGTGGAATTTAAGCATTTTTGCGTAGTCCATCTTATATACGTGGTCGCCCGAAAGAATTAAAACATAAGTAGGAGAGTATTGCTCGATGAACTCTATATTCTGGTAAATTGCATTGGCTGTACCTTTGTACCACTGACCGTCAGAACCTGTAACATAAGGCGGAAGCACCTGAATACCACCGTTCATACGGTCCAAATCCCAGGGCTGACCTGTGCCGATGTATGCGTTTAATTCCAAAGGCTTATACTGTGTAAGTACACCTACTGTGTCAATGCCTGAGTTTGTGCAGTTTGACAGAGTAAAGTCAATAATGCGATACTTCCCGCCGAAAGGTACTGCGGGTTTTGCACGGCTTGATGTTAAGACGTAGAGTCTGCTGCCCTGACCGCCGGCTAGGAGCATTGCAATCATCTCTTTTTTTAGTTTCATTCGTTACGCCTCCTGATAATGTATTGTGAATTTATTTTGTTTTTTTATTGGGTTTCTTTTTGTAAAAGTAAACAGTGGAAAAAGGCGGGACAGTAACAGATATATGAAAATTTTGTCCGTTCCATTCACCTTTTTTGGCTGTGATTTTTCCGTTTTTAATTCCGCTTCCGCCAAAGGTTTCATCGTCTGATGAAAATACTTCGGTATAAACACCCGAACGGGGCACGCCGATTTTGTAGTTTTCCTGTTTTACGGATGAAAAATTCGACACTGAAAGCAGAGAGTTTCCGTCCTTGTCGTGGCGGAAAAATGCAATCACATTGTTTATATTGTCGTCTACTGTTGCCCAGGAAAATCCTTCCCAGGATTTATCGACCTCAAACATAGCGGGAGTTTTTAAGTAGAAATTTGCAAGTGATTTATAAAATTCCTGCTGTTTTTTGTGGGCGTCGTAGGAAAGTAAATTCCAGTCAAGCTCTGCTTCTTCGTTCCATTCTATAAACTGTCCCAGTTCTGCGCCCATAAAGATAAGCTTCTTTCCGGGATGAGCGTACATATAAGATAGATATGCACGAAGATTGGAAAACTTGTCTACATATTCGCCCGGCATTTTAGAAAGTAGTGAACATTTTCCGTGAACAACCTCATCGTGAGAAAGGGGCAGAATGAAATTTTCTGAAAATGCGTAGGTCATAGAGAAGGTCAGCTTATCGTGAACGCCTTTTCTGAAAAATGGGTCCTGCGACATATAAAGGAGAGAGTCGTTCATCCATCCCATATTCCATTTGTAGTTAAAACCAAGTCCGTCCACATCGGCAGGATAGGTAATCAAAGGCCATGTGGTAGATTCTTCTGCAATCATCAGAGCTTCGGGAAAACACTCAAACACACGGGTATTGAGCTTTTGCAGGAAGTCTTTTGCCTCTAAATTTCCGTTTCCCCCGAATTCGTTGGGAGTCCATTCGCCGTCGCGTTTTCCGTAGTCAAGGTAAAGCATTGAAGCTACTGCATCAACGCGAAGACCGTCTATGTGGTATTTTTCAAGCCAGAAGCAAGCATTTGAAATTAAGAAACACCTTACTTCGTTTCTGCCATAGTCAAAAATCCTTGTGCCCCAGTCGGGATGCTCGCGTTTTTTGGGGTCAGCGTATTCATAACAGCTTGTGCCGTCAAAGTCTGCCAATCCGTGAGCATCTTTTGGGAAATGCGCGGGAACCCAGTCTAAAATTACGCCGATACCTTCCTTGTGACAGGCGTCTACAAACTTCATAAAATCTTTCGGTGTTCCGTAGCGTGATGTAGGCGCATAGTACCCTGTTACCTGATATCCCCAGGACTTGTCGTAGGGGTATTCGCTCATGGGCATAAGCTCAATATGTGTAAATCCCATTTCCTTTGCGTAGGGGATGAGTTCTTCTGCCATTTTGTCATAGGAAAAAACCTCGCCGTCAGGGTATCTTCTCCAGGAACCGAAATGCACCTCATAAATATTGAGAGGGCGTGAAAAATCATTACCTGAACGGGTACTCATCCATTTTTTGTCGCCCCAGCGATAGCCCTCAATGTCATATATCTTTGATGCGGTTTCGGGCTTTGTTTCGCTGTGGAAAGCATAGGGGTCTGCTTTGTGAAGAGTTCGGCCGTCACGGGTGACTATTACGAATTTATAGGAATCAAATTCTTTTACGCCGTCTATAATACACTCGTAGATACCGCCGTTTGTTATTCTGTAGGCTTCATAGGCGTAATCGTTCCAATCGCAAAAAGCCCCTGTCACAAACACTTGAGAAGCGTTCGGGGCCCAAGTTCTGAAAACGCACTTGTCGTCTCCGATAAAATGCGCACCAAGATAATCAAAAGCACGGTAGTTTGTGCCTTCGTGGAACAGATATTCTGCCAGGTTGTTGTCATTGATGTTCATATATTAAATCCTCCGTGGAACAAATAATCATACCATTTATATATTATATAATTAGTATATCATAGTACATATTGAAAATAAAGAGATTTGTAATATTTTAATAATTTTTTTATAAACTTTGTGAATTTTTTATAAAAAATCTACAAAAACTTGGTAACAATTTAAGGTTTAAACAACTCCTATTTGACAAAAAACAATATTAGTAGTATTCTTTTTATGTAAAAAAATATGCCAAGGGGGAACATGAAATGGAAAGAATAATATACAATTCGAAGCAAGAAGAATATAAATGCCCTTTTGGTGCCATCGAAACACACGAATTATGCACATTCAGCATAGATATAAACAAAGCGGAATCCCCCGAAACAGTAACGCTCTGTATGCGCGAAGACGAAAAGAGCGAGTGTTCGTCGTACAAAATGGATTTTGTGGAGGAAAGAGGAGACTTTCTGCGGTATTCCTGCAAAGTTTCTTTTGAAAAGGCAGGACTATACTTTTATCGTTTTGAATTTACTTGCAATGAGGGTACAAGGTTTTGCGGTGAGCGTGACGGGAAAGCTTTTGTTGAGGATTGGCTCTCCGAGTGGCAGTTGACCGTGTATGATAAGAATTTTAAAACACCCGACTGGGCGAAAAATAAAGTTATGTATCAGATTTTTCCTGACAGATTCTGCCGTAGCCAGAATTTCAGTTACCTCCCATCTGTAAATGAAAGAAAAATTGTCGATGACTGGTATGCAGTTCCTGAAACACAGGGAAAAGACTTTTTTATGGGAAACATCAGGGGTATTATCGAAAGACTTTCCTATATAAAGGAAATGGGTGTTGACATAATATACTTAAATCCCATCTTTGAAAGTCCCGAAAATCACCGTTACAGTACGGGTGATTATATGAAGATAGACCCCTATCTTGGAACGAATGAAGATTTTCGTGAACTTTGTTGCAAGGCGGAAGAACTGGGTATAAAAGTGATTTTAGACGGTGTTTTTTCCCATACGGGAGCAGACAGCAGGTATTTCAATAAATTTTCTCATTACGACAGCATTGGCGCTTGGCAGGGCGAAAGCTCGCCCTACTATAAATGGTACAATTTCAACCAGAGCGCAGTAGGCTATGAATGTTGGTGGGGATTTGAAAATCTTCCCAATGTGAACGAAACCCACCCCGATTACCTTGAATTCATTACGGGGGATACGGGTGTTTTACCCTACTGGCAGGATCAGGGTGCATCAGGTTGGAGACTTGATGTGGCAGACGAATTGCCCGATGAATTTTTGGACGCTCTTCGCTCGCGTGTCAAAAAGACCGACGAAAACGCGCTCATTATCGGAGAAGTGTGGGAAGATGCTACAAATAAATTTGCTTATGGCATAAGGCGCAGATACCTTTTGGGCGAACAGCTCGACTCCGTTATGAATTACCCCTGGCGAAATGCCATAATTGATTATGTGAAATACGGTGATGCACAGGGATTAAAAGATGAAATTCTGACGATTGAGGAAAATTACCCCAAGCCTGCTATTGATTGCCTCATGAATATAATATCAACCCACGACACCGAGCGCATCATAAATGCTATTGGGGTAGACAACCAACCCGAAAGAAGCGTGGCAAAGGATTATATTTTGTCATCAGATGAATGGGAAAAAGGAAAACAGGGCGTGTATTTTGCGTTCTTTCTGCTTTTTGCATTACCCGGAATTTCCTGCATATATTACGGCGATGAAGTAGGGCTTGATGGTTTCCGTGACCCGTACTGCCGAAAAGGATACCCTTACGGGCGGGAAGATTTTGAAGTTTTTGAATTTGTAAAAGAATTGTCAGCGCTTAAAAGAAAATACCCTGATAATTTTTCAGAACTTATAAAAGATATAACAATCCAAAACAAGGCTCTTTGTTTTATGCGCGGTGACCTTTTATTCTGTATAAATGTGGGAGAAAATGACGAAAATATTAAAATCGACGGTGAATTTGTAACAATTTTAGGCAGAAACACGCCCGAAATTGTAAACGAAATATTAACAATTCCAAAAAAATCATACAGTATATTTTTACGAAAAACCCGATAACAATCGGGTTTTTCTTGTTTTTCCATTTATTGTAACAATAAATTAACATAAAAAAACTTGATTTTTTCGAACAAATGTAGTATATTAGATTTAACAACTTTGTAATAATTTTGTAATTGTTACATAAAATATTGTTGTAAGAAAAAAATCAAGGGTGGTTAAATGTTAAAAATCAAAAGTTCAGCAGCGGCAAATATCCATGCAATGCTGAAAAGATACATAAAGCGTGCTTTTTGTATCAGAAAAACAAAGACATACGCCATAAGAAAAAGAAGTCGTATGTCAGCGGCAATCATTTCCACATCATTTTTAATAGGTCTTGCGGTATTTTCTGCTAACTTCAGTATCGGTTATACTGTAATGGTGGAAGATAAGGTAGTGGGAACTGTTGCTACAAAAAGTGAATATTACGAAGTATTAGATGAAGTAAAGACAGAAGTAGAAACAATTTCAGATATTGAATTTGCACCGAAAGCAGAAGTTTTCAGCGTAGAAATAATATCAAAAGATGATTTCACAGAAAAAGAAGAGCTTATCGACAATATAAAAGCAACCTCTGAAGAAATGACAGAAGCTTTTATCATAACATCGGATGGTAAATTCGTTGTAGCGCTTACCACGGAAGAAGAAGCGAATGCCTTGGTACAAAGTTACCTTGAAAAGTTCAAAGAAGGGGAAAATGTAGAAGTTTCCTATGCAACTGAGGTAAAAGTTGAAGCAGGCCACGCTCCGAAAGCGGAAGTTCTGAATTTGGAAACTGCTCAGGAAAAATTTGCACTGGGTGAATGTATCATTCATACAGTAGCCGAAGAAGAAACAGTGCAGACAATAGCAGAACGCTATGCTGTATCAGAAGAAAAGTTAGTCGCAGATAATGAAATTTCAGAGCTTGCAGTCAGCGATACATTAAAAGTTTACACCGAAAAGCCCATTATTCCCATAAAGACAGTGGAATATATTGACGGCGAAATTGATATTCCTTATGAGATTATCGAAAAAGAAGACCCGACAATTTACGAAGGTCAGAAAAGAATTGAAACCGCAGGCGTAAACGGCAAAAAATACTTAAACGCATATATAACCCGTGTAAACGGAATAATACTTCAGGAAAACATAATAAAATCAGAAGAAATCACAGCCCCCACGGCAGCGGTTGTTCTGGTAGGAACCAAAACACCTCCTCCGTCGGTGGGAACGAAAGAGTTCATAATGCCTGCCAGCGGACGCCTTTCCTCAACTTTTGGCAGACGCTGGGGCAGAACTCACGAAGGACTTGATATTGCAGCCGTTACAGGCACAAAGATAGTTGCAGCTGATAACGGTATTGTTATAGAAGCAGGATTTAAGAATAACGGATATGGCAATATAGTGAAGATAGACCATCAGAATGGGTTTGTCACATACTATGCTCATTGCTCAAAAGTCTATGTCAACGAGGGCGATGTGGTTGCAAAAGGCGATAAAATTGCCGCAGTTGGTAACACAGGCCGTTCCACAGGTCCCCATCTTCACTTTGAAATAAGAGAAAACGGAACACCGCACAATCCGTTTAATTATATTGAAAGATAAAAATGATGAGTAGTGCCACAGCACTACTCATCATTTTTTTTGATTTTAAAAATACTCCGTAACAACCCGGTGATAACTTTTGGAAACTGCAAAACAACAATCTTCATAAAAGACCTCCTGACTATGTATTAACCGCACAAAATGCAAAAAGCAATAAAGACCAAAAGAGCACATTGCATTATTACAAGCCATATAGCAGGAAGGAGTAATCCTGCAAAAAGCCCGAAAGAAAAAACTCCTGCAATTAAAGCTAATAATCTGCAAGTTATGTGCATCTTTTATCACCCTTTCGCTTTCTATACTGCATTATATGTAAATTTTCAAAAAGTGTTATAAATTTTTTTCTAATTTACATACGCACACAGTTAAATCGTCGGTTGCGATGCCTCCTGAACGGGCAAGAGCCAAGTCCAAAATCTTTTGGGAAAGCTCATCGGGGTTATCGTAAACTTTACAAAGTTCAAAAATTTCGTTTTTGTCAGGACGGTCTAAGCAATCAGTAATTCCGTCTGATGCCAAAATCAAAGTGTCCCCTGACTTAAGATATTTTATTGAAAAATCCGCATCGGGCGAAGAAATCAGACCTGCAGGTAGTGATGAGGAAGAAATTGTTATTTCTTCTTTTTCTTGCTTTATATATGAGGGTGCAGCACCTGTTTTTACAAATTCTGCAATTCCCGAGTATAAATTCACTACGCATAAATCCACAGTAGCAAAAGTCTCGCGGTCGGCATTTGTCATCAATATATTATTTATAAGTCGTACACAAGTCTGGGTGGAAAAACCTGATGTCAGGAGTTTTTTTGCCAATGTCACCGCCACATTGCTCTGAAAAGCTGCCGCCTCTCCGCTGCCCATACCGTCGGACAAGACAATGGCAAGCTTGCCTGTGCCGAATGTAAAGTATGTACAGTTATCGCCGCAGAAAGCAGAGTTTTTACGGGGAAGCGATGCAAGGGACAAAACAGGCGTGAGCTCTGTTTTCTGGCTGTATATAAGCTTTTCTGTATTGGCAGTTGTTAATACCATAGGCACATCAAAAATGTCGGTAAGTTCTTCTGCAATTTTTTCTTCTGCATTTGAATTTATGTAAAAATCAGGGTTATGAATTTCTACCATAAAACCGTCGGCACAAAAAATCCTGACACCTGATGTGGTTACACCGATTTTATCTAATGCGGTGAGAATTTTTGTTTCTGTGTTATGAGAAATTGCAGTCTTTTCCAGCAAATTTTCCTGAATATCCTTTAAAATCATAGAGATATTTTTAAATTGCTCGACAACTAGTTTTTTACCTTCTGCCACTTTTCCCGACCACATTTTTGTAACTTTGTAGGCTTCAAAATTCTTATTAAGCTCGGTCAAAAATCCGTCACATCTGATGCACATATCGGAAAAATCTTTTGGAACATCGCTTTTCCTAAGTGTGCTTTTCTTTTCCATGGAGGACATAAGTTCGGAAAGTAACGAAAGACTTTTTTCTTTGTCCTTATGCCAGCAAAAACGGCACAGAGAACAGTTTTTACACACTGTATCCACAGTATTCTGAAAGACGGTGTTGCGGTCGGCGACTTCTATTTCACAACCCTCTTTTACAATGCCTGTGAAGATATCAGACACAGAATCTACTGTACTTATGGCATCACTAAAGCTTATTTTTACCTCTTCTTTTATGCGGGTTTCTTTTCTTTTAGTATTTTGGGGGTTGGCTGAGGCTGTGCCAAATGAGTAAATAAACTTATCAGGAATAAAGTACAACAAAATGCATGATGCCGCAACGTACGATACGGCGATAAAACCGCTTGATTCGGGCGAAAGTAATATGGTGACAAAAAAAGTGCAAAAAGCAAAAATTCCCGAAACCGAAAGTCTTCCGTAGCGCGAAACCAACCCCGAGAACAGAGAGGACAATGTATATGAACAAACTGCCTGTGCAGGAAATGCTGATGCCAACCCCAAGGATAACCCCAGTACTGCGCCTGCAGGAGTAGAAATTGAAAAACCGCAGGAAAGGCTTAAGAATAAAATACAGAAAGTGGCCATGATGTGTGCAAGGGGAACGAGATTTTCCACCAGTGATATGCTCAAGACACAGCAGGCAATCAAAATTACCAAAGACACGATTTCTTTGGGTTCAAAAATTTTTCGTGATGTAATGTTGGAAAGACACCCTGCTCCTGAAGAAAATATAAAGAACGAAAGGTAACACACCCCGCACTCCATTAGAAGAAGCAGTATGTCGTATAGGAAGAAACCCTCTACCATCACATAGACTCCGCCGTTTAAAAACAGGGCAGAAGACGAAAGAATAGCCACAAGTCTTTGGTTTGACTTTAGTTCCTTGGAAAAAATAATAATAACAGACATTATTATAAGAAGTGTGCCTATGTACTTAAAGTAGAAAGTGGGGTACCCTGAAAGGATTGCGCCAAGGGCAGAAAAAATCACATAAGAGGGACGGCGGTTTCTGTAAAAAAGTACAGAAAAAAACGCTACCCCAAAAGGCGATACCAGATATTCCATAAAACAAATACGGCAAAGCAAAAGCAAAATTACATTTTCTAAAAGCTCTGTTCTTGTCATAATGTTAAATGCTTCCTTAAGTGAAAAAGTTCTCATAGTATTTTTCGCAGTTTCTAATTGTTGTTTCATCATTTGTGCCTCCAAATCTTAATTTATTTCCATTATATACCAATTTATGGGAGAAAAATGTAAATATTTGGAAAGACACTCCTTGTTTTTTTCGACAAAAAAAGAGTTTTAGAAACTAAAACTCTTTAAAAAATGCATATATTTTATTGTTTTTTGGGGGAATGTGCGACATTCAGTCGCATATTGCGATTATTTGTACGAATATTTCAAAGCATTGATTAACGCCTGTGTCGTAGGCTCGAGTAACTCTATTGGATTTTCCTTTTCATAGAATGTATCTAAATAGTGTGAATCAGAGTCCGTGATGATATTGTACTTTTCAAGGTATGGGTAAAGAGAAAGACACTCTTCTTTTGTGATATTTTTTGAAATTTCCACCGTTGTAAAGCATAAATCATCAGGCACAAACCCTAAGTTTGAAATAACACTGTATGAGCTTCTGTCCACATGGGCAGGGATTATTACGGCAGGGAGTGTGTCTATTTTTTTCTTTACATCATAGATGGAAACCCCGGTTGCTACCACCAGAAGATTTTCTTCCGTTCCTGTCACTTCGTCGTTTTCGTCCATATACTGCTGCTCACCGAAGATTTCGGGGCGGTTTTTGTGAGTTGCTTTGTACGGAGCGAGCCATTCATCAAACTCACGGGCAATATCAATATTTTCAAAAAGGCACAGAAAATGTACTTCTTCTGATGTTTCCAACTCCATAGCGGGAACAACCGTTATGGGAAGATCACTTGCTACTTTCATACAGGCTTCAACATTTCCTATGGAGTTATGGTCGGCAACAGCAATAATATCAAGCCCCGAAAGGCACGCCATATTGACGATGTTGTTCGGTGTCATATCAGTGTCACCGCAGGGAGATAAGGCGGAATGAATGTGCAAATCACAGTAATATTTCATTTTGCCACCTCCGATAAACTATATAAGTTCTGATATTTTTAATGCAAGCTCGTATGCGGTTTTTTCCGTTCTTAAAATTGTGATTTCCTGCTCCTGTGCTTTTTTTACTGTGGCGTCGTCGATTTCCATTCCTTCTACCACAATAACGCAGGCAAGACCTACGAGGGCTGAAACCGCTGTGATATTGATATTTGTCTGAACAGTTAGCCATGCACCGCCCTCGGGCGCTTTTGACATAACCACAGACAACATATCACCAATATAACAATCGGTGATGTTTGTATCTTCTGCCATATTTATACATTCTAATGAGAGTTTTTCTGCTAATTCTGATACTTTCATAGTTCTACTCCTGTTTATCCATGAGAATATGTACTTGCTCTTTTAATTTATGTATGCAGTCAATTTCTTCAGCCATTCCCCTGACGATATCCTCTGCAAAGCATCTGCAGGAGGGAGAACCGCAGGAACCGCAGTCTGTATGGGGGAGACGGCTGTAGATTTCTTCTATTTTTTCAAGTTTTTTAAGTGCTTCCGAAAAATCACTGTCTAAAGGATGCACATCGCGGTACACAACGGGTGAGTTCCACAAAAGGTCTTTACTTTCTACGGGTACGGGTGAAGATGCGAGATTTTTTTGTTTCTGGGCTTTTCCCAGTTCTACAATTCTCATTTTTGCCACATATCCGTTTTCCACAGACAAAGGGCCGCTTACACAACCGCCTTCGCAGGAAAGTGCCTCGATAAAATCTATATCTAATGCTTCATTGTCTTCGATTTCTTCAAAAAGAGCGATGATATTTTCAATTCCGTCAACAGAAATGCAACGTCCTGCACCGCCTAAAGCTTTGATTTCGCCGCCTGAACGCGCCCAGTTTATACCCTCGAGAGTCGAATCCGAAATGGTTTTTATTTCTTTTAATTTGCTCATGGCGGGCGCAAGTTTTAAATACACAGCCCCTATAGAAAGCACCCCGCTTACGGGAGATGATTTGATTCCCAAAGGATTTGAAAGGGTGGTGGCTTTGGCCGTACAGGGCGAAATAAAGAATACGCCGATGTCGTCAGGCAAAAGACCGGTCTTCTTAACAGCTTCCGAGCGCGCTGCCATTGCAGCCGCCTCGAATGGCGCAATAACAGGCAGTAAATTATCTATGAGGTTAGGAAAACGCACCGAAATAAGCCTTACAACTGCAGGGCAGGCAGAGTTTATCACGGGTTTTTTGAGCTTGCCTGATGAAAGCAATTCTTTCGATACTTCTGTAATTGCTTCAGTTGCTTTAGCGGTTTCATAAACATCGTCAAAGCCTATTTCGAGCAATCCGTTCAATACATAATCTATATCTGTAAGATTTCTGAACTGTCCGTAGAGTGCCGGTGCAGGCAAAGCGATATTATATTTATAATTTTTTAATGCATCAAATGTATCAGTAAGTGCAACTTTGGCGTGATAAGGACACACCTTTATACATTCGCCGCAGTCAATACAGAGCTCTGTTATGATGCGTGCTTTTCCGTCGTGTATTCTTATAGCTTCTGTGGGACACCTTTTTAAGCAGGTGGTACAGCCTTTGCACTTATCTTTATCTAATGTAACCGAGTGATGTAGGTTATTTCTGTTCAAATAAAACACCCCCGTTTTTCAATCAGCCCAAGTTAATAGTAATCTGGATTTTTGTTCCTTTTCCTACTTCTGATTCAACGAGTAAATCGTCTGAATATCTTTTCATATTGGGAAGCCCCATACCTGCGCCGAAACCAAGCTCGCGGGCTTTCGTGGTGGCAGTGGAGAACCCCTCCTGCATTGCGCGTTTGATGTCGGCAATACCGGGACCGCTGTCAGTAAATGTGATAACAATTTTATCGGCAGAGATTTCAACATCACAAGCTCCGCCTTTTCCGTGGATGATGGTGTTGATTTCGCCTTCGTACATACAGATAGCAGAACGCCTGATGATTTCAGGAGAAAGTCCTAACTGCTTCAAGACTTTCTTGAAGTTGCTCGATGCAAGTCCTGCCATGGAAAAATCATCACCGCTTATATCGTAGTGAAGTGTATGTGCCATAAGCGCCTCCTATTCACCGTTTCCGGCAAGGCCCTCTGAAAAGAGCTTGCCTGATGAAACATAAAGGGAGTTTTCTGTGCACATAATTATCATATTGAGTTTATTTGCAATATCTATCATTTCTTCTGTGGGAGTTTTGCCTCTTACAAAAACGATAACGCTGATGTCAAGCATTTCTGCGGTACGGATAACCTGTGGATTTACAAGACCTGTCAAAAGAAGCGACTGGTCCTGAACGAATGCTAACACATCGCTCATAAGGTCACAGCCGAAAGCAGAGTTGATTTCTACATCTTCAAAAGGTGTGTCGGTTAAAACTTTTGCGTCTAAAAGTTCTTTTACTTTTGATAATTTCATAATATTGGTCCTTTCTAAGGTTACTTGGTTAAGAGTTCTGATGTTCTTTCATATACGAAATCAGAAAAACCGTTACCGATTTTTTTCTCCATAAGCGCCCTTGCTTTTTCCATATCAGGAGACCTTGTGTCCATATTATGACAGTCAGAGCCTATTGCCCAGATAAGTCCCACTTTTGCCAAGGCTTTTATAATATTTCTTCCCGACCGAGTCAGAAATGACGGTGCATTTACCTGAAACTTTACTCCGAAAGAAACCAGCCCTGCAAGTTTTGCTAAATCCCGGGGACTGTCAAGGTACCTCTCAATATGTGCCATTACGGGCGTCACATTGTGGGCGGTTATGATGTTGTATATTTCATTGTTATACCAGTGTGACCAGGACATATAAGGAAGCTCTAAAAGGATCAAATCAGTTCCTTCAATCAAAAGAGGTGAAATATCAGAAAATTCAGATAAACTGCCGTCTAATGCTACCTCTGCTCCGGCAAGAATTTCGGGAAAGTCCTCGGGATTTTCGCGCATGGCGTCTTTTAGCTGTCCGATTCTTTTTTCGCGCAGAGAAAAAAACTCCCCAATGTCCGCATGAGTGCTGTAATGGGGAGTGAGTATTACTTTTTCGGCGCCGCTTTTGCGCGCAGTACGAAGCATTGCCAAAGATGTGTCTATATCCTTGGCACCGTCGTCAATCTTCGGAATAATATGTGTGTGAAAATCTATATACATACACATACCCTCCTAATTTATTGAATGTTATTTTGATAGTAATAGTCCTTGCTGTAATTCTGAGTTTTTTTACGGGGAGAATCAATGGTAATAAATCCAAGGATTCTAGCGTGTGCAAATTCCAGCGTATCAACAGCCTTTTTAACTTCTGATGTGATTGATACACCGCAACGGCATACAAATACCACATTCTTAACATGTGAAGAGATAGAAAGTAAATCTGCAACAACATTTACGGGAGGAGTATCGATAACAACATAGTCATACTGTTCTTTAACTAATTTCAGGAATTTTCCGCATTTAGCAGATGAAAGCAATTCTGCGGGGTTGGGCGGAATGTTACCTGCTGTGATATAGTCAAAATCAAAATCTGAAGATTTTTTGATGATAGCCTCAATATCAGAAAAACCACCGAGGTGATTTGCAAGACCTTCTGTATTTTTAACACCAAGACATGTATGCACACGGGGCTTTCTCATATCAGCATCAATGAGTAAAACTTTCGCATCTGTCTGTGCCAAAGTTGCTGCTAAATTTATGCAGGTTGTGGTTTTGCCCTCTGCAGAAAACGCAGAGGTAACCAAAAGCGCCTTTCCACCTTCTTCGTCAGCAAGAGTGTACATAAGGTTTGTTCTTGCCGCCTTTAGAGATTCTGCCAGCATACTATTGGGATTTTTGATAATTAAATCGGCATCTGAAAGTATATGTAAACCTTCGCCGTCAGCTTTTTTCTTAAAGAAAGGAAATTTCATTTTCATACTCCTCAAACAACATATTTATACAATTCCAAGTATATTCTATCACACCTGTTTCACTTTTTCAAGATTTTTTCAAAAAAAGGTTGACAAATGAAACTTCATACTGTATTATTTGACATAGTACAGTTAATACAGTGAAAGGAGGACAAACTATGTTTCAGTTAGACCACGGCGACCACAGACCCATATACGAGCAGATAAAAGAAAAAATAAAAGAGCTGATAATTTCCGGCGTGCTCAAGGAAAATGACAAGGTACCGTCGGTCCGTGAACTTGCGGCAATTCTCACAATTAACCCCAACACAATACAGAAAGCTTACAGAGAACTTGAGTTTGAAGGCTACATTTATTCATTGAGAGCAAAAGGCAGTTTTGTGTCGCCAAAGGGCGAAGTTGTGAAAAAAAGTGACACAGACGGTATAACAAAAGAATACCGTGACATTGTTTCCAAAATTAAATTTTTGGGCATCTCAAAAGAAGAATTGCAGGCAATTCTTGATGAAGAATATAAAGGAAAGGAATGAGGTAAGTGATTAAAGTAAAAAATGTAACCAAAAAGTTTGACGACTTTCTGGCATTACAAGGACTTGATATAAATGTAGAAAAAGGCTCTGTCTATGGGCTCGTAGGCCCTAATGGGGCTGGAAAAACTACCATACTTAAAATTCTTTCAGGCGTTTACAGACAAAATGACGGAATTGTAGAAATTGACGGAGCTCCGGTTTTTGAAAATATGAAAATAAAAGAAAGAATGACTTTCATCAGTGATGATTTGTTCTTTTATTCTACATATACAATAAAGGATACTGCAAAATACTATGCAGGAATTTATGAAAACTGGAGCTGGGAAAGGTTTAATGCTTTAAAGGAAATCTTTAAAATTGATATAAACCGCAAAGTGCGCCGACTTTCAAAAGGTATGCAAAAGCAGGTTGCTTTCTGGCTTTCTGTTTCGGCACAGCCTGATATTATGCTTTTGGACGAACCTGTTGACGGACTTGACCCTGTAATGAGAAGAAATGTATGGAGACTTATGCTCTCTGATGTGGCAGACCGCGGTACAACAGTTATTGTTTCAAGCCACAATTTGCGAGAGCTTGAGGATGTGTGCGACCATGTGGGTATTATGCACGAAGGGAAAATCGTTTTAGAAAAAGCGTTAGACGACCTAAAAGGCAATACCCATAAACTTCAGGTGGCCTTCAGCGGTGAAGTATCTGCCGATTTAATTGCCCAAATAAAGCCGATACACAGAGAATCCTATGGCAGTGTAAATATATTTATAGTAAAAGGTGAAACAGAAGAAATTCTCAGAAAAGTAAAGGCATATTCACCCCTTGTATGTGATATTCTGCCTTTGACTTTAGAAGAAGTATTTATTTATGAGTTGGGAGGTTCAGGTTATGAGTTTGAAAACATCATTCTTTAATAAAACTTTAGTAAAATCAGACTTCAAACGCCTCTGGTGGATACCTGCACTTCATACGCTGGCACTTTTTATGATGACGGTGTTCCGTTTTATGGAGCGTTTTTATAACAGTCCTACAGTAGGCGCTGTTGCCGTCAGATTTGTAAAAGAGGCAGAGTTTATCTATACTACTCTTCATGATTATATGTTGCCTGCATTTGTGCTTGCGTGCATCGTGCCTGTGATTTTAGGGGTATTTCTGTTTTCATATTTACAGACACAAAAAGCATCAACTTTTTCCCATAGTATACCTGTATCGCGTATGTCAGCGTATGTGTCCCATACAGTATCAGGAATATTGATGTTTTTGTTGCCTCTCGTTATAAACGGAGTAATTTTACTTGTTATGCGAACAGACCCTGCATTTGCACAGACTTTTAAAGTAAGTCATCTTTTTGGTTGTATGGGTATTGCATCGCTCTACAGTTTTGTGGCGTTTGCCCTTTCGGTAATTGTATCAATGATTACGGGAAATGTTTTGGCAAACTTTATTTTCACCTACGTTTTCGCAACTCTTCCCATAGCGGTGGAGATGTTTATGGACTTTTTTGCACATACACAGCTTTACGGATATGTGCAGGATACTGATTACTGGTGCGTAAATCACTTGTACCTTTCAAGTGAAAAACTCACTACCGCAGGTGGAATATCACTCTACATAATTATCGGTTTGGTATTATTGATCGCAGGATATTTCATTTACAGAATAAGAAATATTGAAAACCATTCATCAGTAGTGGCGTTTTCTGCACTTCGTCCCGTGTTTATATTTGGGGCGGCGATATGCTTCAGCGCAATCGGATTTTTATATGTAAATGCACTGTGGGGATTTTCAAACGCTTTTGTAATGTTGCCCTTCGGTCTTCTGGGGCTTATTATCGCAACAATGCTTGTAAAGAAAAGCTTCCGCGGGTTAAAACTCTTAAAACCGATTATCGCATACTGCCTGATTATTGTGTGTGTATATACTGTATATCACTACGATTTGACGGGCTTTGAGACGAGAGTGCCCGAGGCGAGCGATGTGGAATATGTCACATTCGACCAGAACGGCATCAACGATTATAGCGGAATATACTACAGCCTGGACGGAAAAAAATACACTTATGATGATAAATTTTCTCCTGATTTAAAAGGCGAAGATGCAAAATCGGTAATCGCACTTCATCAGTATCTCACAGGAGAAGAAAAGGTTAAAGAAAACTTTAAAAATCCCTGGTCTCTGACACTTTCGTATAAGTTGAAAAACGGGAACGTATTAAAAAGAATATATACAATTGATTATGATGAGTATAAGGCACTTTTAGAACCCGTTGTAACATCTGATACAATCAGAAAAACTTATTTCCCTGTTCTTCGGGACAGCGAAAGGTCATACATCAGAATAGAAGTCCGTGACGGAAGAGTTAGTGATGATTATCTGGCATCGTTCAGTGACGAAGAAACAATCAATAAGTTTATTGAAGCCTTGAAAAAGGACACAAGCAATGCCATCTACGACGAATATGCTGCAGGAAACGGAACATATACTACCGTAGAGGTTTGCTATAAAGAAAGCGCAACCTATGAAGACGGCACCAAAGTTCCTATGGATAATCTTATGGAACGCACAGAAACCTATTATATAAGACCGTCATACATAAATACATTAGCCTTAATAAATGAATGGGATATTCTCTCATTAGTACCCAAGGCGGAAGACATCACGAAAATCGGTATAGAGTATTACGGCTATGGTTCAGAAATGGTGTCATATAAAGAAATTCAGGACATAGACGGCTGGAGTTTCCATTATATAATAGAAGACAGTGAAGAAATTGCACAAATTTACGAGTATTGTCAGCATGGGGGCACAAGTCGTATCAGCGATATGACTCTGGTGTTCTTCACAAAATCAGGTAAACACTTTATCTGTGATTTAAACAGTGAAGATGCAAAACTTCCAAAAATTTTAAAACCTGATATGGTAACGTATAAATAATGTACACAGGAGACGATTTTTTCGTCTCCTAAATTTTTTTAAAAATTTTTTTAAAAAAGTATTGACAAAGGATATATGTTCGTATATAATCAAATTGAAAATGATAATCATTATTACTTTTAAAACTAAACAAGGAGGTGCTGACATGAATTTTTCAAGACAGCGAGAGAGCATCTTAGAGTATCTTAAAAATACTACAGCTCACCCCACTGCAGAAATGATTTACGCAGATTTAAAACAGGAAATGCCGACACTTTCCCTTGCTACTGTTTACAGAAACTGTAATAAACTGGCAGAAACAGGTACAATCATCCGACTTGACGCCGGCGGAAAAACTCACTTCGACGCCGACACATCTGACCATCAGCACTTTGTATGTGAGGTTTGCGGAAGAGTTTACGATATGTTTTTCTCACTTCCTAAAGAAGTGATAGACACAAACCTTCCCGATGGTTTTTCCCATCAGAACCACAGACTTTACTTTTTTGGAGTCTGCAAACATTGTAAGTAATTTATTTTAAAAAATATATTTATAAAAAAAGGAGTTAATCACTATGAAAAAATTTGTTTGTCCCGTTTGCGGTTATGTTCACGAAGGCGCAGAGCCCCCTGTGGCTTGTCCTTTATGTAAGGTACCCGGTGAAAAATTCACAGAAATGGTAGCAGGCGGAAAGCTCGCTGCTGAACACGAATACGGCGTTTACGCAAAAACAGTTAAAAACAACCCCGACATTTCAGAAGAAGATAAAAAATATATCTTTGACCAGTTAATGGCAAACTTCAACGGCGAATGTGCAGAAGTTGGTATGTACCTCTGCATGGCTCGTATCGCACACCGTGAAGGTTACCCCGAAGTAGGTCTTTACTGGGAAAAAGCAGCTTATGAAGAAGCTGAACACGCTGCAAAATTCGCAGAACTCTTGGGCGAAGACTTAGAACCCAACATGAAAGCTACAACAAAAGAAAACCTCGCTTGGCGTGTTGATTGCGAATACGGTGCTACACAGGGTAAATTTGACCTTGCCGCTTGCGCTAAGAAAAACGGACTCGACGCTATCCACGATACAGTTCACGAAATGGCTCGCGACGAAGCTCGACACGGCAGAGGCTTAGAAGGTCTTTTAAAGAGATATTTTAAATAAAATCGTAAGGGTGGCAACTGCCGCCCTTATATAAAAGGTGATAGAAATGGTAGAAAATTACACAGTATGCAACTGTATGCAGGTAAGTTACAATGACATTGCAGATGCACTTCACAATCTTAAAAAGTTTGATGATGTTTTAGATACATTCAAAAAAATACAGGAAGCTACACACTGCTCCACAGGATGCGGTGGATGTCATCAGAAAGTTTTAGATTTGATATCTGAAATTATGAGTGGCGAAACTGCATAATAAAAACGTCATCGTTTAAAATATTAAAAAAAGAGGTGATTCTTATGCTGGATGCTAAAGTTTCAAAATTAATTAACGAACAAATAAATAAAGAATTATATTCTGCGTATTTGTATCTGGATTTTTCCATATACTATGAAGAGCAAGGTTTAGACGGTTTTGCCAACTGGTATATGATTCAGGCGCAGGAAGAAAGAGATCACGCAATGCTGATGCTCAAATATTTGCAGAACAACGGTGTAAGGGCAACTCTTGATACTGTTGCAAAGCCCGACAAAGCCCCAAAGGATTTAATGGATCCCTTGAAATTTGGGTTTGAGCACGAGCAATATGTGACGGGTCTTATCAATGATATTTATGCTGTGGCTTACGATGTACGCGATTTCAGAACAATGCAGTTTCTGGATTGGTTCGTAAAAGAACAACTGGAAGAAGAAAAGAGTGCCGATGATATGATCAAAAAAATGGAACTCTTTGGCAATGACTCAAAAGGTCTTTATTCATTAGACGCAGAATATGCCGCAAGAATCTATACGGCACCGTCATTAACGCTTTAAAAAAGGAGAAATGAAAAATGGAAAAAATGGTTTGTCCCTGCGGATATGTATATGATCCCGAACTTGGCGATCCCGATAACGGAGTAGCACCCGGTACGGCTTGGGAAGATGTTCCGGAAGATTGGGTTTGTCCTGTTTGCGGTCTCGGAAAAGATGTTTTCGAAGCAGAATAAAAATCATAAATTTTAAAAAAATATCTGGGTATAATAAAGCCGTGCAGACTTTGCACGGCTTTATGTTTAAAAAGGAGGTATTTTATGAAAAGAACAGTTTCAATTTTTGCAGCAATAATTGCATCTTTTGCTCTTTTGGCAGGATGTATGGGTATGGACAATAACAACACCGTAACACCAGGAACTAACGGAACAAACGCGACAGATAAAGGAAATCTCACTGACAACAACACCGAAAATAATAACGGAAACAATAATGATTTAACAGGTGGAATCACAAAAGACCCAATGGGCGAAAACCAGAATCACACCACAGGAAATATGACCGTTGATACAGGCAATTTTATAGGCGAAGAAAAAGCCAAGGAAGAAGCGCTTGCAAAAGCAGGAATAACTGCCGATGGTGTAAAATTTGAAAAAGTTGATTTAGAACTTGACGATGGTGTCTGGGTGTATGAAATTGATTTCACAAAAGACAAGCATGAATACGATGTAAAGGTAAAAGCAGACGACGGAATAATCTTAGAGTACGAAAAGGACAGAAAAGATTAAGCCATAGAAAAACGCACAGACCACACAAGGCAAAAAGAAAAAAGATATTGAAGAAATTCGTCTTTTGACGAATTTCTTTTTTTGTAGCCTTGTGTTTCGAACAAACTTCACCTCTCGGCGTACTTTTGTACGCCTTCGGGTAACCCTTTCGGTTCAGTTTGTCCAATCTGCACTGTTTTTCGTCCGGCCTCAAACAATAAGGAACGCCTTGACATTTGTCAAGGCGTTCCTTATTATGCATTATTAAGAACTGAAATGAGATATCTTGCAAGTTTGACACAGCATTTGTCGTAATCTTCTTTTATGGCTTTTGCGATTTGTCTCGTCAGCGTGGACATCTTTCGATTGTTTGTTTATTTTTTGGGCAATATTACAGTTATTGCCTTTTGATAGTTTTTGATTGTTTCTTTTTTATTTGCTTCGAAGCATTCTCCGTCCAGCGACCATTGGATAGCTTCTTGTGATTCTATTACCAGTTTTTTTGCATGGAAGAAGTTGATAGACGGGTTTTCAAAATCGTTTGTATTAAGAGAAATTACGATATTGTTTAGATCCATAATGTTCTTGGGGTATTTAACCAAGAGCACTTCAAACTCGCCGTCCGACATATCAACCCTTGCGCTGTCGAGTTTTATAATTCCTGCAATTGATGTGGAGTTTGCAACAGCGCCGAGCGCGTACTCATCAGAAAAAACTTCGCCAGTTTCTGTGGTAATAGTGAGTTTTATGGGTTTTAAATAGGGAAGCTCTTTCATGCCCTCAAGAACATAGGCAAAATGTCCCAGGGTGTTTTTCATATTCTGGGGTGTTGCGTATGAACTCTGTGTAAAAGCACCAAATGATGCCACATAAGAAAAATATGAATTTCCGAATTTGCCGACATCTAAAGATTGCGGTGTGCCTGAAATTATATCCTTTGCGGCTTTTATTACATTTTTTGAAAGGCCTACAGAAGATGCAAAATCATTTGTAGTACCACAGGGAATGTAACCGATGGGAAGGTCTAACTTTGCATCCATTATGCCGTTTATGATGTCATTGAGCGTGCCATCGCCACCTGCACAAATTATGATATCTTTGTCGTGTGCGGCACTTTTTATTATTTCCTGGGCAGAGCCTTTACCTGATGTACAGCGGATGTCGAGGGTGTAGCCTGCATCTTTCAATAATTGTGTGATTTCCTTGAAATGGCGGATAAATGCCATTTTTCCCGAAACGGGATTCATAATCATTAAAGCATTCATACCAAAACTTCTTTCTTTTAAAAGTTTACAGTGCACATACAAGTCAAGTATATCACAGAGCATATTATTTTTCAACAAAAAATAAATATTATTTAATATCTGATTGTGAGGTGACAGGAAAATAGATGTGGGGAAATATAAATTTAAAGGCACTCCTTATGGATTACCTTTGATATGAAAAATTCTTACTTTATTTCAGGTAATGATGCCGCTGCAACTGACTGTCATTCACTATCAGCCCTTTAAGTCCTGCTATTCCTTTTAAATAAAAAAACACGGCACACCCATAAAGGGCATACCGTGTTTTTGGTGCGGGCGAGGAGACTTGAACTCCTATGCTCTTGCGAGCACATGGACCTGATGATAGCGTCCCTTCGGTGAAAAATGAAAAACCGCATAAAATTAGGGGTTTCAGGTGTATATAACCTACAAAAACTCCTGATTTTTTATGCTAATTTCATTCTATGGAATTGGTAGAATGAAATTGAAAATGAAATATAATTCAAATAAAAACAAATTAGTCGTATCGTAATGATGCGGCTTTTTTAATTACAGAAACGGAGGAATTAAAATGCCAAAATTAAATAGCAATTTTACAAACATATTAAACAAACTTATCACAGATAAAAACATTACTACCGCGGAATATCGCATACTATGTTATCTGCTTATGAGAGCAGGAAATCAAAATGTTTGTTACCCTTCTCTTAATACAATATCCAAAGATATAGACATTAGTTTAAGTACGGTTAAAAGAGCAATTCCTGAACTTGTGGACAAAGGTTATCTAAAAAAGATAAATCGAAAAAGGAAAAATGGTTCCTCTACATCAAATCTCTATAAATTTACAGGCAAGGTTTATGGAACAGGCTAAAAATATAGTGGCTCATATTTTGCTGAGGTAGTATCAGGATGGGCTACAAATAATACTTAGATAATAATACAATAATGGATATTGCAAAAGAATAATATAAGCAATAAAATACATCGATGATTTAATTGATTGGCACTTCTTGTAGAGATTCGCAAATTAATTATTTTTTATTCCAATATCCCTTCAATACAAACTTTCGCAATGTACCATGGCTCGACAATGGAGGCTTGAAGTTAAAAAATAGCGGTAAGGTAATTACACACCCTCGATCAGTTTAGTCGCTCGTACCCAAGGTTGAACAGGGCTACTGAGGCGTTAAAATCGATGTTGTGTTCCTGATTAGAATAAATATATTTTTAATCCAATAACCCTATCTGTATAAAAATCATATAGAATACACCGCTGCTAAAATGATAAAACGATACATGAAAATCACTGCAGTTAGACTGAAAATCAGTCAAAATAAATTGAAGCAGGAAAAAGCACAGGTGCATTTTGATGCCCCTGAGCCTCTAACACCGCACGGCAGAGCCGTTCGGGGTGGTGCTTTAAAAGGCAGTTTGGTGATAATTCGGGTGCTATATATGGTAAAACGAAGAATTAAAGCAATAAATATCAGGTGCTTCGCAGTGTGAAGCACCCAAAAGGAGGATTTTTAATGAGTAAACAAAAAGAAAGTAAACACATAAGCATATGGATTCCCGACAGCCTGTTAAAAGAGTGTGATATCAATCAAATTAGATACGATGTTAAGACTCGCAGCGAGTTTGTTGTGCAGGCGCTTGAATTTTATAATGCGTATTTATTTAATAGACACATTTCGGAATATGTGAATGTTGAAATTCTAAATCGTATGGAAGGTATGTTGGATAGTCTTGAAGACAGAATCGGTAGACAGATGTTCAAATTGATAGTTGAATCTGCAAAGATATGCAGAATATTATTTGATCATCTTGAACTTGATTTTGATGATTTTGATGAACTACACGAAAGATGCGTTAAAGAAGCAAAACATCTCAACGGAGCGATTACTTTTCCATCGTCAATGAGAGGGAAAAAGCTCGCAGAATTAGATGAGGAGGATTGAAAAAATGGCAAAGAAACATATAAGTTTTTGGATTGAAGATAAGGATTTAAAAGAGTGTGATGCAAATGTAATTGCATCAGATTATGAAAGCAGAAGTGAATACATTGCCGAAGCTGTTAGGTTCTATAATTCATACTTACATAACAAAAATAATGAAGAATATATTAATCAATATATCAGAGATAATTTGTCAGGATTGATGAAAAAGTTTGAAAATCGTACTGCACGATTAATGTTCAAACAAGCAGTCGAAACTTCAAAAATATTTTGGTTGTTGATTAAACAATTTAAAATCAATTATGAGAACGCTGACACTCTCCATAATAGTTGCATTGAGGAGGTGAAAAAAATCAATGGTGCAATACAATATCCATTCGTAAAAGAAGAAAAGAATTACGATGATGATTGGCTGTTATGATTGAAGATTTAAGGCTGGAGAGTCACTGCTATATATGCATAAAAAAATCTTATCAAATTTTCATATATCATTGACAGACTATCACTTTGGTGATATAATGTTAAATGTAAAGTTAGGAGTGATAGAATGAAAAAAATAATATGGCATGGCTCTCCGGAAATAATCGAAAAGCCTGTATTCGGATTAGGCAAAGAAAATAATGACTATGGCTTGGGATTCTATTGCACAGAAACTTTGGAACTTGCAAAAGAGTGGGCTTGTCAGAAACCTGCCAAAGATGGATATGCTAATTGCTATGAACTTAATATAGATGGACTCACTACACTTGATTTATCGGGTGATGAATATACAATACTGAACTGGCTTGCGGTTCTTGCCAATAACAGAAACTTCAGAGTATCAACTGCAGTGTCAAAACAAGGCAGAGATTATCTGTTAAATAACTTCCTGCCCGATATATCAAACTATGATATAATCACCGGCTATCGTGCAGATGACTCATATTTCTCATTCGCAAGAGCTTTCGTAAATAACCAGATATCCATTGAGCAATTGTCCGAGGCAATGAAGCTCGGGAAACTCGGTGAGCAGATTGTATTAAAGAGTGAAAAAGCATTCGATGCAATCAAATTCCAAAAGTATGAAATTGCTGACAGTGCAGAATATTATATCAAGAGAAAAAAACGAAACGAAGAAGCTAATAAGCAGTTCAGACTTCAGCAAGAGGTTGATGATATCAACGGATTATTTATGCGTGATATAATCAGGGAAAGGATTGATAATAATGATTCACGCTTACGATGAAATGTATGTTGACAGTGCAATGAATAACTTAGGTGATGCCTTTGATTATGTCGCAAGCGACCTTAATATGGATAAGGATGAATTCCTGAAATTATTTATATCTACCGGAATTGCAGAAGAATTCGGCAATGGCAACCCGAAATATATAATGGGAATGTCAGGACCAGAGCTTGTTGAAGAAGTGCTAAATGAAGCAGGCATAGAAAGACTTGTTCCGCCGAGTAGTGAGAATATAAACAAGCATAGAGATTACTGGTGCGGATGGATACTTGCATTTTATCAGTGGTATTCCAAAAGACCATTTAATAATATAGCAAGACATATTAAAATGAGCGATATTGAAGTTATGTTTGACCTCTACCACGAAGCACCCGAAGAAAAGTTTGCAGACACAGTAGAGAAAATGATTAAAGAAAAAAATGAGCCTACAAGACTTCAGGTAATCAGAAAAAGCTGCGGAATAACCCAAAATGAGCTTGCACAGCAGTCAGGCGTATCACTTCGCTCTATCCAGATGTATGAGCAGAGAAACAAGGATATAAATAAAGCCCAAATGGAAACCGTCAACAATCTTGCAAAAGTTCTTGGCTGCAAGATGGAAGATTTGATGGAGTATTAAAAATTAGAATAAAAACTTAAGAGAGTCCGTTTTTAAGGACACTAATAATGTTAGAATTATACTGGAGTTGTTAGTATGAATACAAATAAAAACACAGTAGCGTTTAGCGGTTATAGAACCGAGAAACTACCTGAAAATATAGATCCAATAAGAATGAATTTGAGAGATACAGTTGTTAAATGTATTGAAGATGGTTATGATACCTTTCTGTGCGGTATGGCAGACGGGTTTGATTTGATGGCAGCGGAAGTTGTTTTAGACTTAAAAAGAACAAAGGCTATCAAATTGATTTGTGTTATTCCTTTTGATGATGGCAGAGAGAAAAACTTAACATATAATTCTATACTCGAAAATGCGGATGAAAAAGTAGTTCTTTCTGACAAGTTCAGTTATGATTCATACTACAAAAGAAATGAGTATATGGTAGATAATTGCGATAAACTCGTCTGCTATTATGACGGTAGATACGGTGGAACTGAATATACAGTTGATTATGCAAATAAAAAAGGTGTTCCTGTAATTAATTTATGGGATAATATTACACCCGAACTTCGTATGCCAAAACAGATAGACAACAAAAGAGAAAAAGTTGTTGATGAACTGAAAGATGCTCTTAGAAAAGGCTCAAATCTTTCGGTTATTTCTGCATATTTTACTATTTATGCCTATGCAGAATTAAAAAAAGAATTATCTCGAATAGACAACATGAGATTTCTCTTTAAAGAACCCACATTTGTTAAAAAAGATGATGAACTGCTCCGTCAGTATTATATAGACCATAAGGGCGAAAAAGATATTTCAGGAAATGAATTTGAAATAAGACTTCGTAACGAATTAAAGCAAGGATCTATTGCGAAGGAATGTGCTAAATGGATAAGAGAAAAGGTTGAAATGAAATCATTCAAGAAACCAAATCCTGCACAACCCAGAATGATACATATTGATAACCCCAAAGATGCTGTAATGATAAATGGCACAGTTGACTTTACAACAGACGGACTTGGTATTACTCCTTCTAACAGAATTGACAGTAATATGTGTATCTATGGTAAAGAAATGACATCAAACTTTCTTCGTCAGTTCAATGAAATCTGGACAGACGATATGACAGTTGAAGATGTCAAAGAAAAAGTATTGGAACAGATGCAGATTTTGTACAAAGAAAATCCTCCTGAATTTATATATTTTATAACCCTTTATAATCTGTTTTATGATAGCCTGAGTGAACTTACAGAAGAAAATATTATAAAGTCTAAAACGGGTTTTAAAGAAACACTTATATGGAATAAACTCTATAAGTTCCAGCAAGACGGTGTGCTTGGAATTATAGATAAAATGGAAAAATGGGGCGGTTGTATTTTAGCTGACAGCGTTGGTCTTGGTAAAACTTTTACTGCACTTGCAGTAATAAAATACTACGAACTCAGAAATTCAAGAATACTTGTTCTTGCACCTAAAAAACTGCGTGAGAACTGGACAATCTTTACCCAGAACGATACGAGAAATATCTTCACGGAAGATAGATTTGGTTATACTGTTTTAAATCATACTGACCTCTCTCGTACAAGTGGTTTTTCGGGTGATGTTCCTCTTGCCACGCTTAACTGGTCCAACTACGACTTGGTGGTAATTGACGAAAGTCATAATTTTAGGAATAATCACCCTGTTAAAGGCAAGGTAACACGCTATGAAAAGCTGATGAATGATATTATCAAGAAAGGCGTTAAAACAAAGGTTTTGATGCTTTCTGCGACACCTGTAAATAACCGAATGAACGATATTAAAAATCAGATTGGTTTTATTACCGAGGGGAACAATAATTTGTTCCAGGATGCAGGCGTTCCTAATGTTGAAAATATCCTCAAAAAAGCACAGATGGTGTTTAATAAGTGGCAGACACTCCCTGAAGATAAAAGGACATCTGACCGTTTTGTTGAGATGATGGATTTAGACTATTTCAAACTTCTTGATACTGTTACCATTGCACGTTCAAGACGACATATTGAGAAGTATTATAATCTTGCGGAAATAGGCAAATTCCCTGAAAGAATGCCTCCCAAGAATTTGTATCCTGATATTGATACAAAACACGAGTTTCCTAAAATCGAAGATGTTAATAAACTCATAAAGAAACTCACTCTTTGTGTATATTCTCCACTCGGATATGTGCTCCCTGAAAAAAGAGCAGAATATAGCAAAAAGTATGATGTGGCTGTTGCAGATGGCAAGTCTATCTTTAAACAGGTTGACCGTGAAAACAGCTTGGTAGATTTGATGCGTGTAGGCATCTTGAAGAGAATGGAGAGTTCTATCTATTCTTTCGGTCTTACGGTTGAAAAGATTATTGAGAAAATCAATTTCACATTAGAGAGAATTGAACAAAATCAGTATGAATTTAACGACACTCTTTCTATTAACGATATAGACCTTGATGACAACGAACTCGATGATCTTATGCTTGGTAATACTGTTAAGGTTCTTTTGCAGGATATGGACCTAATCCGTTGGAAACAAGATTTGCTTTCAGACAAAGAAAAACTCGAACAAATACTTAGTGCGGCAAAAGAAGTTGGACCAGACAGAGATAACAAGCTTTTGGAGCTTAAAAAAGTTATTAGAGAAAAACAGGCAAACCCAATAAATAAAGGCAATGAAAAAATAATTATATTTACAGCTTTTGCAGATACTGCCGAATATCTTTATAAGAATATTGCGGAAGAAATGAAATCACAAGGCAAATACACCGCAATGGTGTCTGGTTCAGGGGATAATAAATCTACTGTGCCGATACCAAAAGAATTGAGAAATCTGATTAAGGTGAGCGATCTAAACAGTGTTCTCACACTATTTTCGCCAAAATCAAAGGAAATGGCAAAAGTATTTCCTGAGATGACAGAAACTATTGATATTTTGATTGCAACAGACTGTATTTCAGAAGGTCAGAACTTGCAGGACTGCGACTATCTTATCAATTATGATATCCACTGGAATCCTGTAAGAATTATTCAGAGATTTGGTCGTATAGACCGTCTTGGCAGTACCAATGATTATATTCAGCTTGTGAATTTCTGGCCTAATATGGAACTTGATGAATACATAAACCTCGGACAAAGAGTTAAAGGCAGAATGGTGCTATTAGATGTTTCTGCAACAGGTGATGATAATGTCATTGATGAAAGCAAGGAAAAGAAAGACCTTGAATACCGTAAGAAGCAGCTTATGAAACTCAAAAACGAAGTTGTTGACTTGGAAGATATCGCAGGCAATATTTCTATCACAGACCTTACATTTAACGACTTTAAGATTGACCTTATGGAGTATATGAAAACCAATCGCAAAAAGCTTGACGATGCTCCTATGGGAATGTATGCAATAGCACAAATACCTGATAATCTTAAAGATACTATTCAGCCTGGTGTAATATTCACATTAAAGCAGATTGAAGGTCGTGAGCAGACAAAAGAGCAAAATGCCTTTTATCCGCATTATCTTGCTTATGTTAAAGAAGATGGCGAAACCGTGATGAACTTTGTTCAAAGCAAGAAAATTCTTGACTGCTATAAAAAACTGTGCAATGGACAGACAGAAGTATTAAAAGATCTTGCTGATGAATTTAATCGCACTACAGAAGACGGCAAAAACATGGGCATATATTCTGATTTGCTTGAAAATGCTATCGATAACCTTATCGGCAAAAAGCAAGAAGCCGGTATTGCAAGTCTTTTCTCGAAAGGCGGCGGAATTATTGATAATGAAGCGTTTGATGGCATTGAAGATTTCGAATTAGTAAGTTTCTTGATTATGAAGTAGGTGAAGATGTTGTTTGGCATAAATGAAAATTGTAAGCTAGATCAGTTTGTAGCAAAGAAAAACTTTTATACATACGGGGATTTGACAAGTAGCGATAAAACGCTTTTTACAGACAACATCTCAAAGATAACTCTTTTACATCAGATTGCACCAAACAAGATAAATATAGCACCATATAAAGATGATAAAAGAGAATATCCTATGATAAATGTCTTTAAGGTTGAACTGAATAAAGATGAGAAGATAAAACGCATAGCGGAAATTATTATGAAGTCAATTCCTTATCCTATGCTGCTTATCTTTGAATTTGAGGAAAAGGTTCAGCTGTGGACAGCTCATCAGCGAATTAATCAAAATGATGAAAGCAAGAATGTGCTTGATGAATTTGTCTTTTCCGATTGGGAAAATGATATAACCTGGTTTGATGTTTCTAAAATGAATATGACAAACTTCTATGCCCTATACTCCGCTATGGTGGATTGCATTTCAGTACATAATGCTCAAAGTATAGTTCAAATAGACAATATAACCGGAGCGGAGGCTCGGGAACTTACCGGTAAATTAGAGGAAATAGAAAATCAGATTACAACCTTAAGGGCAAAAATAAAAAAAGAAACCCAGTTTAATAAGCGTATTGAAATCAATATCGAAATTAAGAAACTGGAACAGAAGAAAAAAGAGATTCTGGAGGGATAATATGGAGAAGAAAAAAGTTTTTGTTATAATGCCTTTTGACGATGAATTCTTTGATGTTTATGAAATGCTAAAAAAGGAATTTCAAGATGATTTTGAATTTTCAAATGCAGGCGTTGAAGATAACCAAACAAATATTTTGGCAGATATAATTCAACCAATATTTGAAGCTGATGTTATCCTTGCTGATTTAACAGGCTTGAATCCTAATGTGTTATACGAACTTGGAGTGGCACACGCTTTTAACAAGAAAACAATTATCATTACGCAAGACGAACTTTCAAAACTTCCGTTTGATTTGAAATCATATAGAACAAAAGACTATTCTACCCATTTTAGAAAGTTTGCGGATTTGATTGAATACTTAAATAAAAATTTAAAGGGTGCTATATCTGGCGAAGTTGTGTTTAGTAATCCTGTAAAAGATTTTATTAATTTAAACAATATAGATTTAGAAAAGAGCTTTTCTGAGGATAAAGTCATTGTAGATATTCCACAGGACGAAAAAGGATTTCTTGACTTCTTGGCTGATGTCGAAGAAAACACCGAAGAACTAACAAATAACATTAATACGATGTCGCACGAAATAACTGTTATGAATGCCGGTGTGAATGATTGTACATCTGAAATAAATAGAGTTAATAAGACTGGTGGTAGCGGTACTGCATCATTCGTTAGAAAGCAGGCAAAAAAAGCTGCAGGATATATGGATGATTATTGTAGATCCTTGAATGATTACAACAAAAAGCATGAACCTTTATGGGATAAAATCGAAAAAGATACTCTTGGATTATTAGAAAACGAATTTGCAACAAATGAAAATAACAAAGAGAATCTTATAAAATATTTAATTAGTTTGGCTAATATGAAAAATTCGATTGTTGGCACAATAACATCGTTTACATCTATGAAAACTGCATCTCTGAACAATAGAGGTTTGGAAAGAACACTTACCCAATCCATAAATGCAATGGATCAGGAAATAGATGTATATCTCGAATTGTTAAACAAAACTATATCTTCTATTGATAAGATTTTGCAAAGAAGTAAATTTGTTGTTGGTGATATTGATTTTGAAAATGTAGAGCAGGAAACGGAGGAAATAGAAAATGATTGAAACAAAATTAAACGGACAGACGCTTGATGTTGTTGCAGAAAATGTAAAAAAGCTCAGAGAGTTATTTCCGGAGATTGTAGTTGAAGATAAAATTGATTTTGACAGATTGCAGGATGTTTTAGGAAATTACATAGAGAGAAACGATGAAAGTTATCGTTTTAATTGGTATGGTAAAAGCGATGCTTTCAGAAAATCGCAGACCCCCTCTACCGGTACCTTGCGTCCTTGCGTAGAAGAAAGTAAAAACTGGGACGCAACAGAAAATCTTTATATTGAAGGCGATAACCTTGAAGTATTGAAGATTTTGGAAAAGAGTTATAGTGGTAAAATCAAAATGATTTACATAGATCCTCCGTATAACAAGGATAAAGATTTCATTTATCCCGATAAATGGAGCGATCCTATCAAAGAGTATAAGAAGATTACAGGTCAAATTAATGATGATGGAACAATGACCGATACAGAAAACGAAACCGAAGGTGGTCGTCATACAAATTGGTTGAGCATGATGTATCCACGCCTTCGAAAAGCAAGAAATCTACTTAAAGAAGACGGTGTTATCTTCATAAGCATCGATGATGTAGAACTTTCAAACTTAAAAAGATTATGTAATGATGTATTCGGAGAAGAAAATGTAGATGTTTTAGTTTGGCAAAAAACCGATCCGTGGGTAGATAGAAATACAAATGCAAAACAAATAAGTCGTTTTCTAGAGTTTAAAGAATATATAGTGATAGCCTATAAAGATAAATCTATCACATCATTTAACAAAATAAGCCGTTTACCTGACTGGAAACACTCACAAAAAAATCCCGATAATGATCCGAGGGGAAATTGGCAATCTGGAATATTTTCATATGAGGAAGGACACAAAAACGAAGATGTTACTTCCGATTCATATTTTGAAATAACTACACCAGGCGGAAAAAAATATACTCGTAT